>DMPG01000142.1 GCA_003456055.1 Bacteroidota bacterium
ATCCCGTTTCACTTCGGAATTTGAACGGTCCTGCGCTGTTGAGAATGTGAACAAGAATATGCTCAACAAGAGAATAATACTGTGTTTCATTTCGTCCTCCTTAAGGATTCTAATGATAATTTATGCGGAACGTTTTCGCGTTCCAAGATAGATCCCCGCCAAAATTGCGATCACCAATGCAGCAATAAGAATATAGGAAAGCGTACTGCTTTCGATCGGTGTCATAGCTGCAGACCACGTTTTAGTCTTTGCATCAATATCTTTCATTTGTTCTTCGGTGAACAAACCCTGCCGCATCATGATCGGGATCCACGATGGTTTTAATTTGCTTCCCCAGGTGTTATAGGCAAACGATTCAAAAACGATCTTTTTCTCAGCATCACTGCGCTTGGAAGCATTTGCCATTTCATCATCAATGAACTTGGTGATGTTACGGTGCATCTCTTCGCCATTGTTGAATGTCGCAATAGAAAGGTTCTCCGCGGCGAACACTTCGTTCAATCCTTTCCAAAACACTGCGTCGGCAAGCGAGCGCCAGTTCGTGATCAATCCGTTGATCTCGGAAACTTCTTTTGCCTGCAGTGAGGATGGAACATACGCTTTGGATAATTTCTGCCCGACACCTTTCCATGACGATTCAAATCTCCGTTGTTCGTTCAACAGCTGCGGGATCTGTTGGGTGGAAAATGATGCCGACGAAAGGAACATGATGTTGTCGCTGACCGAACGCTTAAGGCTTGCAACAACATTCTTCTTTTCCAGCAGTGAAAGCTTCTTCATGTCGCTTCCGGAAAGCTGATCGGTATCATATTTCACGAACAGACTGTCAACAAGTGCAAACACTGCTTCGTCGCGTTTCTGTATCTCATCCTGAAGCACGGCGATTGACTTCTTCAGTGCCGCCAACTCTCCCTGTGCTTTTGCCAGCTGTGCTCGGAGCGTTGTATTCTCTTCTTTCAACGATTGTACCTGCGAAGTAAGTGAACCGATCTCCCGTTCCAATTGGGATGCCCGGATCTTGCTTTCCGCAAGCTCTTTGGATTTTTTTAAACGCTCGATCAATCCATCGTATCCATCCGGGAAAATGGCTTTGTTCAGGAATTCCTGATGCGGCTTGAATTCCGTTTCAAAATCTGAGACTTCCCGTAACAGCTGTTGTAATGACGCTTCGGTTTCCGCGCTATTAAGATTTTTTGTAAGAAGAACAAAACGCTTTTCAAAATCGCGTTTTACATCGGAAGACGAGCGCTCTTGTGCATTCAGTCCGGTAGACAATAGAACCGCTGCGGCTAAAAGTATGATGCTCTTCCTCATTTTTTACCTCCCATTAGCATTGCGCCGCCTTTGGTCAATTGATATTTTTCGGTCCCATTCCACAGTTCGATATAAGAATCTTTTTGGTCAAACTTAGGTTCATCCATCGCTTTTTCTGAGGAAATAACGATCGTGTTGCTTACTGCTAAAGCTCCGTCGCTTTGTGTAAGCACGTACACGTTCTTGAATTTTTTTCCGGTCAAATAATAGAATCCTGCTTTATCGCGGATAAGACGAACTTCGTTCGTATTTTTTACAGCCATCGTATCTGCGGCAAATTCTTTTGCGAGCAAAGCGGTAACCGTAAATGCAACACTGTACTGTTTCGCAAAAACCATTCCTTTGGAATTGATCTCAAGTATTTCGTCTGCCTGCCACGAGAAATCTGCGGGCTGTAACTGCAGCGATGAACATCCGATCATTGCAAACGAAGTGATGATAACGGTGAGGATAAGAATTTTTTTCATGGTGCTTCTCCTTATGTGAGTAAATAAGTTTCTTTCAATAAACGATAGATTAAAGGGATTCTCGTCTAATGTAGTAAAACACAAACAACTGATCTTTCCACGAATTGAAAGTAGCACATACCTTGTCAATACAAAATCATCCAAAGGGATGAAAGAATAGTTAATCCTTTTTTAATTATTTCTTTCCCTTTTTCTTGGTGTTCGATTTTGCCTTCGGTGGTTTTGAAATCGGCTTCTCTTTTACGGGAGCCGATTTTTTCGCCGTCTTTTTGGGCGGCGCCGGTGTTTCTTCCTTCTTTTTTACGGAATTTTTAGGACTCTTGCTAATTAATTTTTCTTTACTATCTTTTTTCTCATTCTTCTGTTTCTTTAAGGCTTTTTTTTTATCGTCGAACAGATCGTTCTGCTCGATGGTATCATCGCTTTGTTCGGGGACCGGAGCCGAGGTGCGCGCTTTATCCGCTGCCTCGAGTTGTTTCTCTTCTTCATCCTCCGATGTGACAATTGCGATTGCCGTAACAGCGTCGTCATTATTCAGACGGATCAGCCGCACACCGGAGGTGTTCCTACCGGATACACGGATCGCTTCGGCGCGTTGGCGAATCACCATACCGCTGGATGTTACGACAACGATATCATCAATATCTTGCACCTGTTTAATGGCGATCATTTTTCCTGTTTTTTCATTCGCGCGAAGCGTTGCAATGCCCTTGCCGCCTCTATGGCTTACCCGATATTGCGAAAGATCCGATCGTTTTCCATATCCATTTTCTGTTACAACAAGAATGGTGGTGGTGGTTCGTTTTAAGGAAACCGCTCCAATCACTTTGTCCCCTTTCTCAAGCCGTATTGCGCGAACACCGGAGGCTGCGCGTCCCATGGAACGAACTTCACTTTCGGGGAATCGGATCGCAATGCCTTCATGGGTTCCGATCACAAGTTCATCAGAACCATCGGTAAGTTTTACGTCGCGTAAGAGATCTTTTTTATCAAGCGTGATAGCACCGATACCATTCTTCCGGGGATTGCTGAATTCCATCAGCGATGTTTTTTTCATTTGTCCTTCTTCTGTTACCATAAAGACAAATTGGTTTTCGCTGAATTCCTTGACCGATAAGAATGCCGTAATGTTCTCTTCTGCTTCTTTGGCAATAAGATTGGTGATCGCTTTACCTTTCGATGTTCGTCCGCCTTCGGGAACTTCAAACACTTTCAGCCAATAACATTTTCCTTTGTCGGTAAAAAAGAGAATGTAATTATGCGTGCTGGCAATGAACATGTGCTCCACAAAATCATCTTCACGCGATGCCGCCCCCGTTACACCTTTTCCGCCGCGTGATTGCCTTCGGTATCCGCTGACGGGGAATCTCTTGATATATCCGCCATGAGATATTGTGATAACCACCTCTTCCTCGGCGATCATATCTTCGATCTTGAATTCTGTCTGAGTCATTACAATTTCTGTGCGGCGGTTGTCTCCGTACTTTTCTTTGATCAACAGCAGTTCTTCTTTAATGATCTGCATCTGAAGCTGTTTGCTGCTGAGAATCGCTTTTAAACGATTAATGAGCTTGATGAGGTCTTTGTATTCATCTTCGATCTTCTTTCGCTCTAGACCGGTCAGGCGCTGCAAACGCATGTCCAGAATTGCCTGCGCTTGGATCTCCGACAATTTGAATTTCTTCATCAGCCCCTGTTTTGCCGTCTCAGTATCTTTTGACGCTTTGATCAGTTTAATGATCGCATCAATATTATCGAGCGCGATAATATATCCTTCTAAAATG
>DMPG01000363.1 GCA_003456055.1 Bacteroidota bacterium
TCTTCCAATCAATCGATGCGTAAGTATAAAAATAGTAATCAGTATCGATAAAAAAAGCTTGGATACGAATATCGGTAACTTCATTGATGAGTGCACCATCCAAGTTTGGACGGTTAATTGTCGTCTCATTAACATTCCTTATGACATAATTATCCCAGCAGATTTCAGTACTAATCGCAATTTCACTTTCTTTATTATCATTGAAAATGACTATCGATTCATTCTCACACNNGGCATCCTCTAATCGTGTTTTCAAATCAACAAGCATACTAAATCTATAATCATCTAAATACCAGTTTTCATTTGAATAAAAATAGAATTTATCATTGACGATATCGTAATAGTAACGCTCTGACTTACCAACAGTATCATTCTCAAAATATATCGCATCTTTTTCGTAGTAATAAATGCTATGTTCTCCTATCAAGGTAAATGATTCAGCGTTCCTTATTGTTTCTACACGTTGTGAAAAAGAGGAATTATTATAACTGTTACTACATCCCAAAAGAAAAATATNNGATTTTTTTATAATTGACCATTGATTTCCCCTTTACCAATACAAATATGAATAATTACATTTTATCACTTTTCATTATTGTATGAAAGGTCCGTAATGAGAAATACAAAAACAAATAACCCTATGAAACTAAATGATTTTCAAATTCCTTAAAAAAATGGATTAAATAATCTCTAAAAAGGTCAATAAAATAAGCCCCTAAAAAGGTCTGGATTTCGTACCGTATGGTGGGATTAAACCGGCGACACATGGATTTTCAGNNGGCTCAGGCCGGGATTGAACCGGCGACACATGGGTTTTCAGTCATTTCATGCAGCAAATATAAGTAATATCTTAATATTGTGCACCAAATGGCAATAATGATAAAGATGCTAATTTAAAACATTGCTTACCGAAGGGAATCCCAATAATGGTAATGCATAAAATAATACCAACAATCACATATCCTACCGTTATTTCCCAGCCAAATAAAATCAGCCATATGATATTAGCGATTGGATGTGAATCAAAATTAGTTTGAATCGTTTTTCCAAACGGAAATAGTGAAAAAGATGCAATTTTAAAGCACTGAACTCCAAATGGTATTCCAATAATAGTAATACACCACAGCAAGCCTACTAGAATCCATAACACAAATGATAATAGTCCGACAATGACAAACCAAAGAATATTTCCCAATAATTTCATTTACTTTTCTCCTTTGAATAATATCATTTGTTCATTAAACAATGAAACTTAATGTTATATCAATACGTAATAAATGGTTTTTGGAGAGCAAAAAGATACCATAAAACACATCCTTTTCTATTTCTTGCTCAACATATCGTGGATCATCTTGGTACTCATCTATTGGACGAAAATACTGATCAAATTCTCGTTTCCACACCGCAATCGTATTAGGGTTTTCGGTCTTTTGCGTGTTAGGAATCACGTCAATCTGTGCTTTTTGATACGCATGTCGTGTTTCGTGAAACGCCGTCAAGACGACTTCTTCGAGCTCTGCCTGGGCCAACCAATCTTGATTGAAAAGAATTATGTTGTGAGTTGGCAAATACATGGAAGTAATGGTTTTACCCCTAAGGAATTGACTGTCGACAAATACCACTCCGACCGTTTTGACTCCAAGTATTTTTGATGCGATTGCAACTGAGTAAACCGCTTCATTTTCAAACATATTCCCCCCAAATAATAGTATCTTGAGGAGATTATATCATCGATGAACAGAGAATAAAACATAGTAACGATTTCCTAACTTGAAAAATTATCTCAAAATTTCAACCGGATCGTATTCTGTTCTGATTCCATTCCCGTCATACACATCGTTATCTTGGTTTTTTCTAATGTATTCATTTGCTTACTTCAAGAACGCGAATTTTCAATAATGTAATTTTATGTTATTTATTATATCATAGACGTTACGCAAAAACACTGGGATTCAAATTTCGATGGATCATCAGTCGATGTTATCACCAATTAAATCGGAGTTCAGTTTTTTACCACGCCAAAAATTGTATAAAGGCTAGTAATAAAACTTGCGTTGACATAAGTTGGTTTTTTTACACACTGATTCCTATCGAATTTGAAACGCCTCTTATACTCTAGCCCTTTACATCAAATCGAGACTTCAAAACGCTTACGTTAACATTAGTTTTCTGCATATTTACTATCGTTTTCGCGCATGCGTTAACACACTTTTCATAGTTTTTGAAGACAAAAATGCAGAAATTTACAGCGTCAAACAGGTGTTTTTGAGTGCTTCAATAAATGCCACTCAACCGCCTGATTTGGCTAAAAAAAGGACCTGTCTTGATAGACAGATCCTCACGGATATCATTGGTAGCCCGTACGGGGTTCGAACCCGTGAGTGTTGCCTTGAGAGGGCAATGAGTTAACCATTTCTCCAACGGGCCACTAGACGATGAAGACTAGAAAAGCTTCATCGTTTGATTAATTCTTGATGTTATTCTTTGTTCTCCCAATATTTTCATAATCTGATAGAAATTCGGAGTGTTTTTTCTTCCAGAAATCGAGATTCTAACAATCTCCGCCACGTCTCCGACATGCCCAAGGAATGCTTCCTTGTTCTTCTTATATTCTTTGACCGTCGGTGCGAATCCGCAAGCCGATGCGATGGTCTTCAGATTATCGAACCAGGCTTCCTCTTCGAGTTCCAAACCCGGATTCGATAAGAATTGATCCAATACCCGTTTCAAAAGGTCTTTGGAGTATAACGGATTGAACGGCAATTCCAAGTTAAGTGCTTTTTCAAAGTATTCATCATACATGAAATCGATGATCGGGAAGATATCACTATAGCGGGTATAGAATTTTCGAGGTTTTTCTCCGCCTCTTTCGATATTCAATATCGCCTTGAAATAGTCGAAATCCCGACTGATGTTACCGGCAAATTCCGGATGATATTGTTTTGCCCATCGATAGGCTTTCTCACTTATTTCCGAAGCATCCATCGCTCCGAGACGTTCCTTGGAAATCGATTGGACTTTTTCAAGATCGAATAAAGCCCCGTCCAAAGTCATCTTGTCGAACGACAGCTTGAAATCATAGATGTCCGCATGCGGATTGGCGAGACGCCATTCCTCAAAATTCGAATTGGCGATCGTCATCAAGTATTCCATGATCCCTTCAACCGGATAACCGGCTTCCAAGAAGAATGATACAGCCGCTTCCTTGTCTTTCCGTTTCGATAACTTCCGGCGTCTGCCGTCTTCTTGCTTCATAATGACCGGCAAATGCGCATACAGCGGTTTCGTCCAGCCGATGGAGTCGAATAACTCGATATGGATCGGAAGGCTGGAAAGCCATTCCTCACCTCTGGTGATATGGGTTGTTCTCATGAAATGATCGTCGACCAGGTGGGCGAGCNNGCAGTCCATCGCTCTTCATGATGACGATGTCCTGATCATTCTCGGTCAGTTCCAGAGTGCCTCTGATCTGATCGGTGATCGTGATCTTATTGTCATGGTGCCCCATGGATTTGAAGCGCATGACATAGGGTTCCTTGGCTTCGATTTTGGCAATCATCTCATCGGTCGATAATCTTCTGCAGATCGCATATTCCCCATAGTATCCCGGATTGACCTTCAGAGTTTCCTGACGCTCACGCATCTCATTCATCGTTTCATGCGAACAGAAACATGGATAGGCCTTACCTTGGGTGATCATCGCTTTGATGACGGTATCGTACAGATTTTTTCTTTCGCTTTGACGGTAGGAACCATAGGCTCCTCCGCTTAAGAAACTTTCATCAGGAACAATCCCGAAAATCGCAAGTTCATTCAAGACCAAGTCGCCGGTGCCGCTGATTTCACGCTTCGTATCGGTTTCTTCCAAGCGGCAGAAAAAGACCCCGCCGGATTGTTTCGCCATCCGCCAGGAAATCAGCGAAGCGAACAATGACCCTGTATGCAAGAATCCGGTCGGAGACGGCGCAAACCGCGTGACCATTGCATTTTCCGGTAATGTGCGTAAAGGATAAAGTTGTTCCAAATCCTCTATCGTCGTGGTGATATTCGGATAGATTAGATTGGCCAATTGTTCTAATTTAGTCAT
>DMPG01000351.1:0-2254 GCA_003456055.1 Bacteroidota bacterium
ATCCGAAGTTGTGTATTGATAAAGATTATCTGCACCAAAATACAACAGCGATCGTTCACCAATCAAATAACTCCCGGTGAGTGTTCCGGTTGGATACACCAGCGTCGTCTTTCCGCGAAATGCGTCCCAAAAAAAATAGATCCTTCCGTTCAATGTAATTTCCGGACGAATGCCCTTCTCAGGAAGTATACGCGTAGAAAATCCGCCGTCGAGTCCGATATCTTTGAATAGCAGCGCAGTAATGTGTGCATTTCCGTAAAACGTAAGATTTGATTTATAACCAACCATTGCACCGACATTCAAATACGGAACCGGAATTGCAACTCCGGCGAGTGGAATAATCGGACCGCCGAGCGAAGCGATCAATTCAGTTGATCCTTCTTCAATCGGACGGATTGGCTGTGTAACTCCACATCCAACGAATGAGGAAATGATTAGTATGGTGATTGCAAAAGAAAATTTCATTGAGAGTGTTTAAATTGAAAATCTAAAAAAGTTTACCCGGGAAACTTTTTCTTGAATTGATCGGGAATCGATGCCAGTTTACGTTCTTCATAATTGAAGAATGCAATTCCGGTCTTGGCTTGAACAACCTCTCGTCCGCTTTCACGTTCGCGAACAAGATAATACATACCGCATCCAAAGTTTGAAAAATCTTTCACGGCAATTTGAACACGAAGCGATTCACCGTAAAACGCTTCCGATTTATAGATAATTGCTGAATCTGTCATGATGATTCCGACTCCTTCAACATTGAACTCGGAATATCCATGGTCCATTAATAATCGTATGCGCGACTCATGTAAGATCGAAAGGACAGCGTCATTGCCAAGATGACCGCCGTAATTGATATCCGAAATACGGATGGGGATTTCAGTAGTAAAATGGAAATGGAGCGGCAGATCAATTTTTATGCGTGGCATTATAGATATTCACCGGTAAATATTTTCGATAAACAACCCTGTATGAAGGTAAGTATTTTTCTTCATAGAGATGTGAATGATGAACTGCAGGATAGTGATTCTGTTCCATTCGATGAATGTATGATTGAACGCTGTCTGCATTGAATGGAATCTTCCCGTCCATCACCATTTGTGTGAACAGGTTCAAATTGCCTTTTAAGGTTTTTTCAGACTGAATAAATTCATTTGCGGTTTTTACAAATGCTTCGGCAAGCGAATCAATATCGCCATTCATAGCGATATATGGACGGAGATTGATCCGAATCAATTCGCTGTCCGCTGAAAGGAATTGACACAGCGGCTCTTTTGGATGTTTGCTCAATGTTCGAATCTCTGCATTCAGATATTTTATTGCCATATCGAAATCCATTTTCCAATGAGCCGGTCCCATTGACGATTGATGGATAAACTTATATAGATCCTGGATCGTTGCATCCGGATGTTCGCGGAACTCATTCAACAATAGATTCTTAATTTTTTCATGAGAATCATCGTTGGGTGCAAAACCATAGGATGAAGTAATAATGAAGATTGAAGCCGATACCATATTCCAGAATATTCTATTCAATCGATTACCTATGCTGATGGTATTCTTGAATGCTCTTCACGTTCAATTTCCCCTGTTTGATCCGTTCAATTCCTTTTACTGCAGTTGCAGCAGCAGAAAGTGTCGTAATGAATGCGATCTTTTGCTGAATTGCCGCCCAACCGATAGAATATTCATCATACCGTGATTCCTCACCAAGTGGTGTATTGATCACCAATTGCACTTCACCATTTTTAATTGCATCCACAATGTTCGGTCTGCCTTCATTCACTTTAAAGATCGATGCCGCATTAATTCCGTTCGCCTGCAAAAATTTTGCGGTACCTTCTGTTCCAATGATCTTAAATCCAAGATGAACATACTCTTTCATGATCCCGACCGTCTCAGCTGTCTTATCATTATTGTTCACACTGACGAAGATCGTTCCATCTTTCGGGAGAGGATTTCCTGAAGCGAGCTGAGCTTTTGCAACAGCTGCACCGAATGATTGTGAAATCCCCATTACCTCACCGGTAGAACGCATTTCCGGTCCGAGAAACATTTTAACTTTAGGAAATTTATTGAACGGAAATACCGATTCCTTCATTGACATGTGTTTTACTTTACGGAAATCAAAGTCGAGCACGTCAAGTTCTTTTAATTTCTTCCCCCCCATGATCTTTGCTGCAACTTTCGCTATCGCAAATCCGGTTGCTTTACTGACAAATGGAACGGTACGGGATGCACGTGGATTCACTTCCAACAC
>DMPG01000351.1:2357-2877 GCA_003456055.1 Bacteroidota bacterium
TCCGGCTTCTTCCACATGTTCCATCACACCGCCAATCAGCACATCATCTCCATCTGCCACTGCATCAACATCAAATTCGAATGCATCTTCAAGAAAACAATCGATCAGGATCGGTTTATCGGGNNGAAACATCCACCGCAAGTTTCATATACTCTTTTAATGCTTGCGAATTGTAGCAGATCTGCATCGCTCTCCCGCCAAGAACGTACGATGGACGAACAAGAACAGGATAGCCGATCTCTTCTGCAACGAGAACTGCATCGCTTACCGAAAATGCCGTTCCATATTTTGGATGAAGAATATTATTGTTTCGAAGAAGCGCACCAAAACGCTGCCGGTCTTCTGCAAGATCGATCCCTTCGGTTGATGTTCCAAGAATTTTTACACCATTAAGTTCTAATGCTTTTGCGATTTTCAACGGAGTTTGTCCGCCGAAGCTGACGATGACACCTTCCGGTTGTTCCAATTCGCAGATGTTGAGAACATCCTCAAGTGTAAGCGGTTCAAAATATAATTTATC
>DMPG01000351.1:2914-4273 GCA_003456055.1 Bacteroidota bacterium
AACGCAGCAATAATCAAACTCAATTCCCTGTCCTATTCGATTTGGTCCGCCGCCAAGAATGATCACCTTTTTCTTTGCAGAACGCTTCGATTCATTTTCTTGATCGTACGTGGAATAATGATACGGGGTGTTGGACTCAAATTCTGCCGCACATGTATCAACCATTTTGTAGACAGGTATTACCGCAAGATCTTTACGGAGCTGACGGACTTTGCTTTCTTCAGTTTTCCAGATGTGAGCAAGTTGACGATCAGAGAACCCATACTGTTTTGCTTTATAAAGAATCTCTTTAGTGACTGAGGAAAAGAGTGTAATTCTTAACTCAGTTTCAAAATCAACGATCTGCTTGATATTGAACAAGAACCATGGGTCGACCTTGGTTAAACTATGCACATCCGGAATCGTGAGTCCGAGTTGAAACGCATACCGCAGATAGAAAATGTTATCTGCTTTTGGTCTGCGTAACTGTTCCTTAACGTTCTTGATCCATTCTGTCTTTTGATCGTTTGAAAGTGATTCAATTTCGAAATGATCTTTTCCATCAGCACCTAAACCAAATCGTCCTTGTTCAAGTGAACGGAGTGTTTTCTGTAACGCTTCTTTGAATGTTCGTCCGAACGCCATTGCTTCGCCGACCGATTTCATTTGAACGCCAAGCGAATCATCAACGCCTTTGAATTTTTCAAAATCCCATCGCGGTATCTTCACCACGGTATAATCGATCGTTGGTTCAAACGATGCCGGTGTTAATTTTGTAATATCGTTCGGAATTTCATCAAGCGTATAACCGACGGCCAGTTTCGCAGCGATCTTTGCAATTGGAAATCCAGTCGCTTTGGATGCGAGTGCAGAACTGCGAGAGACACGAGGATTCATTTCAATGACATACATTTTTCCATTTTCCGGATTCATTGAAAATTGAACGTTCGATCCTCCTGTATCAACACCAATCGCGCGAATCACTTTCAACGCCGCATCGCGCATATATTGATATTCTTTGTCGGTCAATGTCTGCGCCGGAGCGACGGTGATCGAATCNNATGATCACGACATTATCTTTGGTATCACGCATCACTTCAAGTTCATATTCTTTCCATCCGATAACAGATTCTTCAACAAGTACTTCGTGCACCGGGCTGTTCAACAATCCCAATTCCACAATTTCTCTGAACTCTTCAATATTGTAAGCAATACCACCGCCAGTGCCACCCATGGTAAATGATGGACGAATGATGATCGGAAACTTTCCAATACCTTGTACAATTTTCAGTGCATCTTCAACCGTATAAACAAAACCACCTCGCGGCATTTCCAAGCCAATCTCCGTCATCACTTTTTTGAATAACTGCCTGTCCTCCG
>DMPG01000112.1:0-496 GCA_003456055.1 Bacteroidota bacterium
CAGAAACATATTATAATGCGCAGCGTTTTGATATGGCGATACAGGAATACGATCGCACAACAAGAGAGTTCTCAAAGTCGGAATATGCAGTTACTGCCGCATACAATAAAGCATGGTGTTTTTACCGAATCGGTGATACTGTAAAGATGGTTGAGACATTTGATCGGTTTGTGCGATTATATCCCAACAGTATGCAGGCGGGTGATGCTCAATTCAGCATTGGTGATTATTATTACAACAACAAAGAATACGAAAAAGCTAAGATTGCATATCAAGTCATTGTCGAAAAATATCCCAATTATGCAAGGTTCGATGAAGCAAAAAACCTGGTGCATGAATTGGATCAGATCAATTCATTTCAAGCATATTCAAAGGCAATGGTCTTTTTTGACACCCAGAACTTTAAGCAAGCAATTCCTATGCTTGAAGCAGTGATTCAAAATTATCCGGATGCTGATGTTCGATACGCAAGTGAAGCGAATATTGCATCGGCATA
>DMPG01000112.1:538-2730 GCA_003456055.1 Bacteroidota bacterium
TTTGCAGAACAGCATAAACGTTGGATTGAATCGGAAAAGAATCAATGACATTAGCTCAAAAATTACATTCCTATAGAAAATTTGGTTTGTATGGGATCATTGTCTCCGGTCTGGTCCATCTATCGATTGGGTTGTTCATTGTATTTTTTGGTGGTGAAAAAGGAGAGCGAATCGTTTCGGTTGAGTTGAATTCGTACGAATTCATTAAACCGCCTGTTAAATTTGAAGCGCAGCCGCCACGGTTTGTAAAGTCATTCGATCTGGCAAAGAGTGTGGATTATTCACCACAAACATTGGCTCGTCAGATCGTATTTTCCCGAGCGGATGCTCCGGTTTCCAATGCTCCGGTGAATAATGCTCCTGCTGCGCCGACATCAGGTGGTAGAGCAGGTGAGGGAAGTGTCTTTTTTGGTGCGTTGACTGCTTCCAGTGGTGCATCCGATCTGGGATGGGGTGTTCCCGGTGGTGCTACCAGTTATGGACGTAGTTTTGGTGTTGGCGGTGCCGGTGGATGGGGAGCAGGGCCCGGTGATGGAAAAGAATGGGGACCGAATTTTGCGAGTGATGTTGAGAATAGTCGCGGAGGAGGAGGAGGAGGACTTTCAGCGATGCGGGACAATCTTATTTCTTCTGAAAATTTTGAAGACCGGTTTGATGGATTTATTGAAGTTAACCCAAAAAATAAAAAAGATATTCGCGGATTTCTGAATATCTATCAACTTGAATACTCGTCAACAAAGCTAGAAAAATCTCCCGCGACCGGATGGGATGTGGTCGATGGTCAACCATCGTGGAATTGTGTACCTCAGGCGTTACCGAGTTTGGCGCATTATGCTAATGACAGCACGAAACTTCGTGTTTCTATCAGGGGGACTATTCGTCTTGATTCAAAAGAATTAACTACCGTTCCATTCATTTATATGATGGGATTTCAAGCCGCAGTAAAATACACAAAAGAGGAAGCGAAGAATCTCGGTAACTATTTGCGAAATGGCGGTTTCATTTTTGTTGATGATGGAAATGCATATCAGCCTGGTGCATTCAATATCACAGCTCGTCAAATGTTAAAGGATGCCCTTGGGTATGATGCAGTGTTTGAACGAGTTCCAAATTCTCATCCGATGTATTCTGTTTGGGAAAATTTCAGTGGGCCGCCGTCAGGAGAGGATCTAGTACGGTATGACAGACGAGTTCGGGAAATTAAAGAAGTTTATCCATTTGTTGAATCAATCTTTATCAACGGAAGAATGGTTGCACTGATTTCAAATCGTGGATATAATTTTGCATGGGGATATTGGAAATATCTTCCATCTGCAGCGGGTGGACCATATGACAATACACGTCAATTACAGTTTGGTTTGAATGTTGTGGTTTTTGCATTGACTCAGCGCGGCGGAATTGTTGATCAGAACAGAACAAAAATTGCATCCGAGCAGAAACGATAATAAAACACGTTTCTTGTGAACAATTATGAATTTTATGAACTCTCTGATGGTTTATTAGATAGTCATAAAGAATTCGGATTTCCTTTATGTTCACTTTAAAAAAGCATGATCAGGATGCAACGTTATGCCAGACAAATATTCAATATGTATTGTGTTAAGACTCTATGAATAATTCAGACATTCGTAACGTTTTTTGTATATTTCAAATAGTATTCTAATGAGGTTCAAATGAAAAAATATCTTCTATTTCCAATAATGCTGATCTCAACATTGTTCTCTCAGATCAAAATAACATCAGTTGAAAAAATACCGATTCCATCCAATGAACTTTGGAGCACACCAATCTTCTCTCCAAATGGTAAAGAAATATTCTTTACGAATATGGATCATAATGGGATATGGCGATATTCACCTTCCACGAAGCTATTTAATGTTATTACGATGGACAAATATTCAGGATACAATTTTGTTGTCTCCGAAGATGGTCAAAAGATCGCATATCGAAGAACCGCGGTTGAAGGAGACCATCGTACTCGAGTTCAAGAAGTTGTTGAACTTGACCTGCAATCTCTTTCAGAGAATGTTTTGGATCGAGGCAATTCAATATCGACACCAGTTTTTGATAGAAACAGTGTGATTACTATAGAAAAGATTTCAAAACAAAAGGTCCCATCAACGACAATGAACAGTACTATTCAGGTCTTAGGCATTGAAGACACAAAAATTGCTTTATTGGAAAACGGAACG
>DMPG01000119.1 GCA_003456055.1 Bacteroidota bacterium
TTTCGAGCATCTTTGGGAGCATGCTTGCATTGATGATTGCTGTTCTTGTTCGCACTCTCAATCCGTAAAGTTTTGATATTGAGCTTGCAGCCGTTGCTTTGTAACCCATTGTTTCGGCAATTCGAACAACAAAGTCTTCATTCGCCGTATTGTCAACTCCGAATGCTTCCGTAGAGACAATTACTGTTGCGCCTGCCGATGTCACTTTGTTGATGGCATCGGTGATGATTGTTTCGGTGACCGTATTTCCGGTATCGATGAATTGAAAATGTGTATGAAGAAATTTTCCGGGAGCAAGTTCTATATTTGTTAGATTAGTTTCACTCTTTGCTCGTCTTCCTTCAATTCCTTTTCCCATTCCAATGATACCAACGGTAGCAACATCACCTTCAAGTAACGCATTTGTTGCCTGTGTGGTGGAATGAGCGATCAGAATGACTTCATCAGGATTGATCTTCGCTGAAGCGAGAAGCTGTTTCATTGATTCGACAACACCCTTTGCAACTCCTTCGTTTGCTTTGTGAGTGGTTAATACGCATGCCTTTCCGATGATCTCGAAATTTGTGATTTCAATTGCAACGGCATGAGTGAATGTTCCGCCGACATCAATTCCAATTTTAATCTTCCGTTTTATTTTCATCGATTCAAATTACATAAACATGATTGCCGAACATATTAATCCAAGCAGGGCGAGGATCCATGTGTAGGGAATAGTATTCCATAGTATTTTTTGAACATCAATTCTCATTTCATTGGCAAGCCAAACATTTTGGGTGTTAGTAGGATCGCTGACTCCTTGAATATGTCCAACTCCGAGCAATAATCCCATTACTGCACCGGGATTCAATCCGCTTGCAAGGAAAACTGCCGCTAATCCATATCCCATTCCCCAAACATTCAACGGTCCTCTATATAATGCCAACGGCGCAGCAAGTGTAAAAATGAATACATATTCAAATGGATTGGACGGAACAATTTTCATCATCAATGGCTTTAGAATAAGAAGAACAGGCCACCCATTCGGGTATGCTTCAACCGGTGTGCCAGGTCCCATAATTGCAACTAAGAGCATTCCAATTCCGAACATTAACGCAACTGCCGGCATAACCACAGCGCCGCCTTCGAACATCGATTGAATAAAAATATTCAACCGTCCCTTTTTATAAGTTGCGATAAAAGTAAAAATAAGTCCGACAACAAATGATGCTATAAAATCCATATCGTAGAGAAGAATAAGAAGCAATGGAATTGTGGGCGCAAAGATCGTTATCCAATGAACTTCCTGAGAGCGTTCATTTTTTTTCAAGATCAATCGAAAGATTGCAGCAATGAACAGCAGAATGATACAAACAGTTATCATCCATTTAATAATTTCACCGACCGCAGAAAATAAAATTGCAAGGCTATTCCGTGCATCGTTATTCAATAGAATTGTATAAGAATACAGAATCAATCCGACGATCGTTAGAAAAATAATGTTTCGAGAAATAATTTTTTTGATGTTTAATTGATTTCCATCGCGGTATAATTGAATAGTGATGTAGACAAGCGCAGTGATAAATGAAATAATAAACATTACCAACGCGAATGGACGAATTTGTTCGACAGTCAATCCCATCACAGAAATATACACCGCCCAATTCCCGACATTCAAAATTCCACCGATGCTTAACCCGAACAGAAATATTCCAACTGTTGTCAACGGACCGATCCCAACCGAAGCCATGATCGGGAGAACAATTGTAGCAACCATGATGATCGCACCTAAACCACCGAGAGTACTAAAGAGAACGATGATCAATGAGAGCATGATTACGGCGATGGTCCAAGGATTGTCTCCTGAAAGTTCAGCCCCTTTTTTTATAAAATTTTCTGCAACTCCGGTCTTTTGTAAAAGAACACTCAACATGCTTCCGAAGATGGAAATAGTATATGCTGTGGAAAGTTTTATTGAACCTGTTCCAATAACGTACCGAATAGTATCATTGATGGAAATGCCGCCTGTTACGGCAATGAGTACTGCCATAATGGGCAGAGCGATAATCGCAGGAAGTTTCCGAAGAAACATCAACACTGCCATTATTAAAAAGAATGCTATTAGCATTATAACTTGTAGCAATTCCATTCAGATAAACCCTGTCTATATTGACATCAAAATAAACAATTAGTCATGGAAAGAAAACTACACCATGATGTAGTTGAACTTCTGAAGTATATTCGACAGTTTTAGGTATAAATAATGGTAATGGGTTAGTATAGCGAAAACAAAACCGCACATTTAGTGAACGTATATTTAATTCTAAAACACTACAAACAATAATTGTGGAGAGAAGTATGATTAAAAAATTACATCCTTTTATCATCATGATAATGATGATCGTTTCGATGGTTGAGTTGCAGGCGCAAAGCTGGAGTTATACCGGTGCAATAAAATTCCCTGTTAAAGATAGCATTACTGCTCGTCCGTATTTAAGCGCAATTGATAACAATGGCCGATTGTATGTGATTTCTTCAAAAGTGGATGATGCAAAAGCACACAACGCAATTTATTATGCAAACCAAGGGGATACAGTTTTTACTTTATTCGTTGATTATGATAACAACGGTGATTCGGATACAAGTTCTGGTAACATTGGTGCATTGCGAGGAATAACTGTTTTGGAGAAAGATGTTTTTGTGATTGCTTCACAACCGTATCCAAAAACAAAACCTAATACGCTGGCTGCACTTTATTATTACCCAAATGCCGATACTACAAAGATCGAACGATTTGGTTTTAATATTGCCGGTTCTGGTTATGGAACATTTCTCAACGGTATAGATGTCTCCAAAGATTCCGTGGTCTTTACCGGTGTAGATTTTGGAACATCATTTCGGTTATACAATTTTGGATATAATTCTAATGGAGCAAGCAGGGGTTCTTACATCCCGCCTGCAAGTAATACTGTTGAACCGGGTGGACCACAAACTAGCGGATTGGATCTCATTCGAGATATTTCATTGGTTCCGGGTGTAAATTATTATGATTCCTTAAAAAGCATTTTCTATACTTCCCGAAATTCAATCTCCAGCTCACAACAAACCGGAGGAATTGCCGTGTGGCAGGGTGGTACTCAGATACTTCCGGTCAATTTTATTCCCAATCGCGTAACTGACTTTAGCGGATTTTTAAATTTTTTAAATTTTTTCCCATATGGTATTACTGTTGATACTAGCAGAATTTTATGGGTTGCCGGTTTCGATTCGACACGACGATGGGTTAAGGGGTTCAAAGTAGATGGCGTTAATGCCGAAGCATTATACGAACTTCCGAGTAAGAATAGTTTAGATGTTGCTGATCCAAACGGCGCACCTATGCTTGGACCAAGCGATGTTGTATTTAATAAAAACAATTCTTTCGGTTACGTTGTTGACCGGTATGCTCGAAGTGCATTTAAATTCAAAAAATCTACAACAAGCGTTCATAGTTCTCCTCAGTTGATTCATAGTTTTGAGTTAGGGCAAAATTATCCAAATCCTTTCAACCC
>DMPG01000292.1:0-2758 GCA_003456055.1 Bacteroidota bacterium
GATCTTGCCAAGCCGGATCATTGCAGTTGTGGTGATCATATTCAGAATCAATTTTTGAGCGGTTCCGCTTTTCATTCGTGTAGATCCCATCACCACCTCAGGACCCACTTCCGCGCAGATTGCAACATCAACGACATCGGCAAGATGTTTGTATTCCGGTAGTTCAAGGTTCTTTCTTGGATTGGTTGTAACGTATAATGTTTTTGCCCCTCGTTCCTTAGCTCGTTTCACTGCTCCAATAACATATGGTGTTCTCATACTTGCGGCAATTCCGCAGACGACATCATTCGGTCCAACATCTCGAATATTCATATCGTGTGCTCCCCCCTCCGGTTTATCCTCAGCTCCTTCAACTGCTCGGAACATCGCACCTTCACCCCCGGCAATAATTCCTTGCACCATATCAAACGGAACTCCGAACGTTGGTGGACATTCACTTGCATCTACAACCCCCACTCGGCCGCTTGTTCCAGCTCCAACATAGATCAATCGTCCGCCGTTTAAGAATGCGTTTACAACCAATTCAACCGCTTGAGCGATATACGGAATCTGCAGTTCAACCGCATCGGCAATTTTTTTATCTTCATTGTTGATAATGGAAAGAATCTCGGGAATTGAGCGAGCATCAATGTCCATGGAATTTGGATTGCGCTGCTCTGTAGAGAGTTCTTGTAATTGGTGAAAGAGTATTTTGGTTTCCATGGGGACCTCAGATTATTTAATCGTTGCAACAATAAGTTTTTTATCAAGATTATCAAACTCTTGGCTGCCGTAAAACGTCAGCGGAATATTTTGAAGAGCGATAGAACGGAAATTATTCTTCGCAATATTTTCTTCTTCTTCGATTTCCGCACCTTTAAATGTAATTAATGAAGGGGCAGCAATTGAAAGTTTTTCCAAACCAACATTTTCTCCTTTGGTTTGTTTAAGGAAAGGAATTCCCCACTCAAGTAAGTTGGAAAGATTGCTAACCGAACGCATGACTACAGCATCAAACGATTGATGATAGTGTTTTTTTTTATTTAATTCTTCTGCTCTTCCCCATAGAGTTTTTACATTCGATAGTTGTAACGATTCCGTCATTGATTGAACACACGAAATTTTTTTTTGAGTAGAATCCAAAAGTGTAAACGAACATTCAGGAAGTAAAATGCTAAGCGGTATTCCGGGAAAACCGCCCCCAGTACCGAGATCGAGAATATTCATACCGTGTCGAAAGTTAATTTTGAACAACATCGAAAGGGATAATGCAATATGCCCCTTCCAGATATTCTCCTCATTCTTTCGGGAAATTAAATTGATCTTCTTATTCCAATCTAAAAGCAGTGTTTTAAATGAATAAAGACGGTGTATTTGTATGTCCGTTATAAAAACATTGTTTTTTTTGCACAACGTATATAGCCAGAGTTCTTCTTCGTTCATTGTTTCACGTGAAACCGAGTTAGGTTAAATGTTATGTGATGTCTGAGATTCCATTTGTTTAATAAATATACTTAGAACAGAGACGTCAGAATTTGTAACGCCTGAAATTCTAGATGCTTGTCCAATTGATCGTGGACGCACGCGATGCAGTTTTTCTTTTCCCTCCACGCTGAGCGAAGATATTTTTGTATAATCAAAATGTTCCGGGATAAGATGTTCTTCAAATTTAGCAAAGCGATTGATCTGTTCATTCTGTCGCAGAATATAACCTTCATACTTCATGTCAATTTCAACTTGTTGATTTATTTCAGGCAAAGACAAAAGTGATTTTATTTTATCATCGGTGATCAATTGCACGACATCCATTGCAGTTACATTCGATCGTCGAATAATTTTTGACAATGTATCATATTCGGTAATGGTTGTTTCATTTTTCTTTTCCAATAATGGATTTACATCAATTGGAGAAATCATTTTTGATTTAAGATATTCGATTGTTTCCTCGATCTGATTTTCCTTCTCATCCAATCTCTCAACAAGTTCTTTTGTGATCAACCCGATTTCATTTCCCATTCTCATCAGCCGTCGGTCTGCATTATCTTGCCGCAACAAAAGTCGATACTCAGCGCGTGATGTAAACATACGATACGGTTCATCGGTCGATTTGTTGATCAAGTCATCTATCATAACACCGAGGTAAGCATCACTGCGTTGCAGAATTAACGATTTTCTTTTTTGAATTTTTAATGCCGCATTTATACCAGCCAACAATCCTTGACCTGCAGCCTCTTCGTAACCCGAGGTGCCGTTGATTTGTCCGGCAAAAAATAATCCTGAAATTAATTTTGTTTCCAATGTATGCTGCAATTGATGTGGTGGAAAAAAATCATATTCAACGGCATAACCAGCACGAAGCATTTTTACGCTCTCTAATCCTGCTATGGATCGAAGACCTTCATATTGTATTTCTTCAGGAAGACTTGTTGAGAATCCATTGACATAAACGACATTGGTATTATATCCTTCTGGTTCTAAAAATATTTGATGACGTTCTCGTTCTGCAAATCTAAAAACTTTGTCTTCAACGGAGGGGCAATACCGTGGACCAACACCTTTAATTCTTCCGGTAAACATTGGTGAGCGATCAAATCCTTTTTCTAAAATTTTATGTGTGGTGACATTGGTGTATGTCAAATACATTGGAATCAAACGGTTGGTAATTTTTCCTGTTTGATAAGAGAAAGGAATTGGCGGATCATCACTATGATGAGGTTCAGTTTTTGCAAGATCTATACTATCAAGATCGATTCGAGGCGGTGTTCCAGTTTTTAATCTA
>DMPG01000292.1:2773-8352 GCA_003456055.1 Bacteroidota bacterium
CCAGTGCGATTTTTTTCACCAGTGTGCATCAAACCATTAAGAAATGTTCCTGCACACAGTACCATTGTTGCACAAGAAATTTCATGATTAAGAAATGTTTTAATTCCAGAAAGGGTATTATTTCCAACCATTATCTCAGCAACTGAATCTTCAAGCACATCAAGGTTGGGATGGTTCAACACACGACGTTGTGCATCACTCGAATACCAATCTCTATCATTCTGGCTGCGAGGAGACCATACTGCAGGACCTTTAGATTTGTTTAACATTTTAAATTGAATTCCAGTAGTATCTGCAATTTTACCCATCTCCCCACCCAAAGCATCAATCTCTCGTACAAGATGCCCTTTTGCAGATCCACCAATCGCAGGGTTGCAGGACATTCGTCCAATGGCATTCGATTTCAGAGAAATCAATAATGTTGAACATCCCATCCTAGAAGCTGCCAATGACGCCTCTATACCGGCATGTCCACCACCAACAACGATGACCTCATAATATTTATTTGGTTTACTAACAAGCATTTTGTTTCACGTGAAACCTTTTCTCACTTCCCTATACAAAACTTACCAAAAATGTGATTTAATATATCATCTGGTGTGGTTAATCCAATTATTTCGCCAAGATAATTCAATGCATCTCTCAGATCAATTGCCGCAAAGTCTCCCCCAAGTCCATTTGTGATGGTTTCTTTAGCCTTTTGTAAAGATTTCAAAGCCGATATCAACGCTTCTTTATGACGTATATTTGTTATAACAATTGAACTTGAATTAGAATCATGATTCGGTATTGAAAGTTCCAAAAGATTTTTCTTTAATTTTTCAATACCTAAATTTAGTTTACAGGATATTTCCACAGAATGGACAATCCCTAAATCTAACAATGAAAATTCTTTGTCTTTTATATCTGTTTTATTGACACAGATTAAGAAAGGAATTTGACTTCCTGCTGACTCTGTAATTTGTTTAAACATTAAAACATCGCCTTGTGAAAAACCAAAAGAACTGTCAATGATAAACAACGCAATATCAGCCTGCTTAAGACTATTCAAGGTTCTCCGAATGCCCTCTTGTTCTATGGTATCATACGACTCACGTAGTCCGGCAGTATCAAAAAAGACAAATTCCAGACCATTAAGAATAATGCTCTCTTCAATTACATCTCGGGTTGTTCCTGCAATCTCACTCACAATCGCCCTTTCTTCACCTAATAAGATATTAAGCAGGCTTGATTTTCCAGCATTGGGTTTTCCTATCAAGGCTACCCGCACTCCCTCCCTTACAAACTTCCCAGAAGAATAGCTGTCTGCAAGTTTTTTAATTTCTCTTTCGATGGAAGCTAACCTTTTAAGAACATCATCTTTCGTGGTAAGCTCAATTCCTTCCTGAGAGAAATCCAACTCAAGTTCTAATAGTGAGCAAAGGTTAAGTAACTGATCACGGATAATGTTTACATGTTTTGAAAGCCGACCACTAAGCTGCATCACGGAAGCTTTGTGAGATTTTTCAGTTCGAGAGTGAATAATATCTGCAACAGCTTCTGCTTGGGTAAGATCTAATTTTCCGTTCAAAAATGCACGTTGAGTAAACTCACCGGGTTTAGCAGGACGCGCTCCACCTGAATGCAACAGCGAAAGAATCTTTTGCGTAACAAAATATCCTCCGTGTGAACTTATTTCGATAATATCTTCGCCAGTGTAAGAATTCGGATTATGAAAAACTGAAACAAGGACTGTATCAATAATTGACACTCCATCAGGATCCATGATATTTCCATAATGGATCGTGTGTGAAGCGGCATCGATAAGATTAGTGGTTCCCTTAAATACAGAATTCACAATTGTAAATGATTCAGATCCGCTAATACGTATAACGGATATACCACCAATTCCAATTGGTGTTGCGATAGCCGCAATAGTATCGTGGGAAAATTGATTCATAGTGTCATAATTTTTCTAAGATACGAAAATATTTCTTGACTACGGAATGAAAAATTGTATCTTATATATGTGTAACCCAGTTGCACTTTCAACGTAACCAACAAAAGAATGTCCGCATACTACAAACATACAGATAACATTTCGAAACGTTCGCACGTTCGCGTTGTTGCTGTACCGGTGGCTCTCCTTCCGCTAAGCGGCATTATTATTCTTTTGGGAATTACTTTTGCTATTCTACGCCTAACTATTATTGGCTAACGATACCAGAGGTTACTCCCAAAAACACATCACAAGATACTCTACACGAAACACGTGAGAAAATAAAACAGGGCGTAACCTCTGAACCGAGGTTGTGTATCTTATTATTATTTTTTAGGTGTTCTTATGACTCAACAAACAACAACTACTACGCAGCGGCAAATGACCGGAGCGGAAATCTTTGTCCGTTCATTGATTGAAGAAAATGTCGAAATTGTTTTTGGATACCCCGGTGGTGCCGTTATAGGGATTTATGACGCACTCCACGATATTTCTGATATCAAACATATTCTTACACGACACGAACAAGGTGCTGTCCATGCTGCCGAAGGATATGCAAAAGCAAGCGGACGACCTGGTGTTGCATTGGTTACTTCTGGACCCGGTGCGACAAATACCGTCACCGGAATTGCCGATGCGTATATGGATTCAATCCCGATCGTAGTTTTTACGGGACAAGTTGCGTTAAAACTTATCGGTAACGATGCTTTTCAGGAAGCAGATATAGTCGGCATCACTCGACCGATAACAAAACACAGTTATCTCGTTCGCGACGTGAATGAACTTGCCGCAACTATTAAAGAAGCATTTTATGTCGCAACAACCGGTCGTCCAGGTCCGGTACTTGTCGATCTCCCCAAAGATGTTATGGCAACAAAAACTATTTTTAATTATCCGAAGAGTGTTAAGCTTCGGTCGTACCAACCGCACGTCGAGGGGAATCAAAAACAGCTGGATAAAGCGGTCGCCTTAATTGCAAAAGCGAAACGTCCGGTGCTCTATGTTGGCGGCGGAGTAATTCTTTCGAATGCAGCGGAAGAGCTGAAAAAATTTGCACACAAAACAAAAATTCCAGTAACAACAACGCTGCATGGGCTGGGTGCTTTTCCTGAAACAGATGAACTTTCGCTTGGAATGCTTGGAATGCATGGAACGTGGTATTCAAACACCGCTGTGAATTATTGCGATCTTTTGATTGCAGTCGGTGCTAGATTTGATGATAGAGTAACAGGGAAGACCGATGCATTTGCTCCAGAGGCAAAGAAAATCCATATCGACGTTGATCCTTCTAATATCAGTAAAAACGTTAAGGTAGATGTTCCAATTGTTGGCGATGTAAAAAAAGTATTACAACAATTGCTTCCTTTGGTCTCTGCACTTGATACAAGAGATTGGATCCAGACAATTAAGAATTGGAAAGAAGAACATCCTCTTCGTTACAACAATGGAAAATATATTCGCATGCAGCATGTCATCCAAAAAATTTCTGAACTGACAAAGGGGAAGGCGGTAATGGTAAGCGATGTCGGTCAACATCAAATGTGGATGGCGCAGTTCTATCAATATCTTTATCCTCGAACACATTTGACATCCGGAGGTCTTGGAACAATGGGATTTTCGCTTCCGGCTTCAATGGGTGCAGCATTTGCCCGAAAAGATTTTCCAATAGTTTCAATCAGTGGAGACGGTGGTTTTCAAATGAATATTCAGGAATTGGCAACAATCCGTGAGTATAATGTTCCTGTGAAGATCATTATATTGAACAATGGCTATTTGGGAATGGTACGCCAGTGGCAGGAATTATTCTGGCGTAAACGGTATTCGCATGTTGAAATGCTGAGTCCGGATTATGTTAAAGTTGCAGAGGCGTACGGCATTCCAGGATTTCGAGCAACAGTAACAAGCGATGTTGATGATGTTATCAAACAATTATTTGAAACAGATGGGCCAGCATTAGCTGAATTCAAAGTCGTTAAAGAAGATAATGTCTATCCTATGATCCCGGCTGGACAGACATACCATGAAATAATAGACATTCCAAATGAAAAATCTGAACCAATCGAAGGTGAAGAGCAAACAGATCTTGAAATGGTAACTTTTTCCAAAGGATAAACAATGAGTGAAACTACTGAACAATCAATCGGACAATCAGCACGAAAACACACAATTTCTTTATTGCTGGAAAATAAGTTTGGCGCGTTGAATCGTGTTGCCGGAATGTTTTCTGCAAAGGGATACAATCTTGACAGCATTACGGTGGGACCAACAGAAGATGCCTCTCTGTCGAGAATGACGATCGTGACGAAAGGGGACGACGCAATTATCGAACAGATCATCAAACAATTGAATAAGCTGATCGATACATTAAAAGTTGTTGATTTGACATACGATAGTTTTATGGAGCGGGAGCTGGCACTTATTAAAATTGGAACTACTTCTGAAAATCGCCCTGAAATTATGCAGGTAGTAGAAATTTTTCGGGCAAAAATAATCGACATCAGTCACAAAACATTGACCGTAGAAGCGACGGGAAGCGGACAAAAAGTCGATGCGATCATCAAAATGCTGAAGCCGTTCCATATAAAAGAAATTGCGCGCACCGGACGTGTTGCTTTAAAAAGAGAATTTGTCGGAGAAGTCTAATAATGAAAGAACCATTCCAGCACGGAGATAATTTTCCTTTGTACGATCCCCGTAACGAACATGATGCATGCGGAATCGGATTCATTGCGAACATCAAAGGGGAACGATCTCATGATGTCATCACAAAAGGAATAGAGATCCTGATCAATCTTACTCACCGAGGTGCGTGCGGCTGCGATCCTGAAACGGGAGACGGCGCGGGAATAACAATTCAGATTCCTCATAAATTCTTTGCAAAAGAGTGTAAAAATCTTGGCATTGCTCTTCCTGAAGAAGGTGATTATGGAGTTGGAATTGTATTTCTGCCTGTAAATCAATCGTCACGTTTGATGTGCGAAGGAATTTTAGAACGAATCGTACGTGAAGAGGGACTGATCGTTCTTGGGTGGAGAGATACACCTGTTGGCGCGGATGCAATCGGCCGCATAGCACGGGCATCACAACCTTATATAGAGCAGATATTTATCCGACGCGCAGAGGGAATGACGAGAGAAGAATTCGATCGCAAATTATATATTGTACGAAAACGTGCGGAAGCAGAATTATATTCTTCCGATATCAAAGAAAAAGATTTCTTTTACATTCCTTCACTTTCTTCACGAGTGATAATTTACAAAGGATTATTGCTTGCTCCACAGATCGAACAATTTTACAGTGAACTTTCTGATACTGATACGGAAAGCGCACTCTGTCTAGTGCACCAGCGATTTTCTACCAACACAATGCCGAATTGGCAATTGGCGCATCCATTCAGATATGTAAGTCACAATGGCGAGATCAACACAATGCGCGGCAACGTTATTTGGATGCATGCCCGTCAATCGGTATTGAGATCAGATCTATTTGGAGATGACCTTAAAAAAATATTCCCGATCATTCAACCCGAGGGAAGTGATTCGGCCGCGCTCGATAATGCGGTAGAATTATTGTATCACTCCGGAAGAAGTTTGCCGCACGT
>DMPG01000209.1 GCA_003456055.1 Bacteroidota bacterium
ATCGAGTTTAGGTTTTTCAGTTTGCGATTCGTTCGGTGTCTGTTCCATTTGGTTCACTCACAAATAATTTTTTAAGAATAATTCTGTTTGTTGAAATATATACAATACCAGTCCAAACCGTAAGTAAAGTTGTGATCATCATAAGCACAAACATTATCATTGGCGTTGCAACAATATCGAAGATCCATCCNNTAAAAAAAGATATATAACAACTAATTGAACAAATGTTTTTGTCTTTGCAAATCCACTGGTGTTGATTGGTGTATTTTTGTACTCTGCATAAGCGCGTAACATTGTCATAGAAAAATCACGAATGACAATGAGAATCACCATCCATAATTCAGCATACCCGATCGCAACAAATGAAAAAAAAGCAGCGGAGGTTAACACTTTATCCGCTAAGGGGTCAAANNTCGAGTGATGAAACCCCAGCGACGTGCAACATACCCGTCATACCAATCGGTGATTGCTGCAAAGATGAATATCCCCAATGCAATTTGTTTGTTAACCGGATCATTTAAAAAAAGAAAGTAGACAAATACCGGCGTCAGTAAAATACGAAAGAGTGTTAATTGGTTTGGCGGAGAAATAGGAATTCGATACATATGTGTGACAAAATACTCCATTTTAGATCATCAATCAACAATTTACATTTACAATAATTAACTTAACATCAATGGTTTATTGGGATATTTTTATTATTTTATTATAACAATACCTAATAAGGATGATAATGAAAAAATTTT
This sequence comes from Bacteroidota bacterium, assembly GCA_003456055.1. Classification (GTDB taxonomy): domain Bacteria; phylum Bacteroidota; class Ignavibacteria; order UBA10030; family UBA8401; genus UBA8401. The sequence continues at coordinate 747 of DMPG01000209.1, forward strand.
TAATTGTTCTCTCCATTTGTCTCATTTCGAGCGTGTCCTATTCTCAATCGTTGGACATTTCGGGATATAAAATTGTACAGGCAAATGCAGCATTGACCATTTCACTGCCTCCGGGGACTGTTGTTCAGCCTGGTGGTTATGTTATTATTGCCCGAAATACGACTCGAACTTCATTTGAAACATTCTTTGGAGTTACATTGAATGCAAATGTCGTTTTTATCAATGGGTTTGCAGTCGTTGGAAGTAATGGGTTTCCTTCAATCAATGGTTCTGAGACTTATGAACTCCAAAATGCATCATCAGTCAAATTAGAGGGACCAACAATTGGAATGCCGGCAGCAACTCCATTTAATGCCATTAAAAGGAAAAGTCCTATCGGTGATGCAACTCTTGAAACAAGTTGGACGAGAGATGTTGTTGGAGCCGCTACGCCGGGAACCGGGATGACAAATACCAATACTGGAAAACTGATTATCAGTGAATTCTCGGATGCAACCGCCTTTGCAAACGAGTTTGTTGAATTATACTATGATGTTTCACCTCCTCCGGCAGGACAAGGACTCGGAACAATTCTTCCAAATCGATGGAAATTCAATCAGTCGACTAACCTTCAGATTATTTTAAAGCCGCAAACCGATACTCTAAAAAGTTTTAAAATTGTTAAACCACAATTATTCAATTGGAGTACAGGAAACATTTCTGTCTTACCGGCAACGGCATCTCTATCACATTCCGGTGATACGACCTCGATTGGAAATATCTCATTATCCGGTGGAGATAGCATTGTCGTTTCAATCTCTTCCGTTACCGGTGTTGATACGACCAATGAATTTTCATTAATAATATTCTCTAGTGTGAACGGTACGACATTCCTTCCATTGCAAGCATTTCCCAAAACGCTTATCTATGGAACACCTCGGCCGATTAATGTTGTGAAACGAAAAGAAGCTAATGGATCACACTCTATGCTCGGTAAATGGGCTGTTGTTCGCGGCATTATTACCGTTGGAAATGAATTCGGCGGTCCGACATATTTACAAGATCCGACCGCAGGAATGGCATTATTTGATTCGTCAGTTTCCAATAATGTTAATCGGGGAGATGATGTTGTGGTTCTCGGTCTTGTCGCACCCTACAATGACCTGTTTGAATTTACACCTTCTGTATTACTCGAAAAAACTGGAGAGGGAATTGGCGTTGATACCGTAACTTTGACCATTGCACAAATTCTTGCGCAAGGAACTGCAGAACCGGATGAAGCACGACTTGTACGTATCAATAATATTACCAGTGTGACAACTACCGGCGGACAACCTGCAACAAGCTGGGCTGCATCTGCAAGCGGAACGAATTATAATATCACTGATGCAACCGGAACATTACAGGTTCGCATCGTTACCAGAACAAATATTGCAAATACGCCGACTCCAACAACAAAATTTGATATGGTTGGAGTTCTTGGTCAGTTCACAACAAGCTACCAACTTATTCCACGAATGGTAGATGATATAATTATCGAAGGGGGAGGCCCCAGAATTGTTACGAGTTCGCCATATGAATCGAGCATTACTTCTACAAGTTTTAAAATATCGTGGATTACCGACGCACCGGGAAGTTCTATTGTCAAATACGGTCCAACATCTAGTTATGGACAAGAGGTTGTTGATACAAATTCTGTTACACAACACTCTATTACTTTGACAGGATTAACGCCGGCAACTGTTTACCATTTTCAACTTGGATCAACAAATACAAATGGAACTACTCTATCTTCTGAAAATATTGCCATTACTTCTTCGCAAAATTCTACAGGAATAATCAATGTCTATTTTAATCAATCGGTCAATTATTCTGTTGCAAAAACTGAAAGTGCAAAAGTTGCTGATCCCTCTGCAATATTAATTAGTCGAATCAATACTGCACAATTCTCAATTGATATGGCAGCATATAGTTTAAGCGGCACTGTTGGAGCAAATATAGCGACTGCTTTGTTGAATGCACGAAACCGCGGAGTTAAAATTCGTGTGATTGGGGAAAAAGATAATCATGGAACCGCTCCATGGACGACATTGAAGAACGGTGGAGTTACGGTGATCGATGATGCCTATGATCTCATAAATGCTGGTGCCGGATTGATGCATAATAAATTTTATGTATTCGATAATCGCGATCAAACTTCTGACACTGATGATTGGGTGTTAGTGGGATCATGGAACGCTACAGATCCAGGGACAAATAACGACGCGCAAAATATTGTCGTCATTCAAGATAAGGCTTTGGCAACGGCTTATACGATGGAGTTTGAAGAAATGTGGGGATCAAATACTGAAAGCCCCAATCAATCGGTATCCCGTTTTGGTGCGCGAAAATTAGATAATACTCCGCATAAATTTATCATAGGCGGAACGCCGATTGAATCATTCTTTAGTCCAACGGACAAAGTTTCTGCACATATCAATGCAGCTTTAAAAACGGCTCAAACCTCGATCAACGTTGCAATATTATCGTTTACCCGCGATGAACTTTCTCAAACAATTGCGGCGAAAAAATCTGCAGGGAAAAAAACTCGAGTCATAATGGATAACAA
>DMPG01000309.1 GCA_003456055.1 Bacteroidota bacterium
TGCCGGTTCAAGTCCGGCTCTCGGTACTACAATAAAAGTCATTCGAATTTCGGATGACTTTTTTGTTTTCAAATGACGGAGGTTTAGCGTAACTTTTTACTATTGAATAGAGTATTCCGATGAAATTATCAATAGTAAAATGCTTGCTGCTCTTCCCGTTGTTCTTTGCATCAGCGCAAACATTTTCATCATTTCAAGTAGATTCATTTATAATTCCTGCCGATAGTACTTCTTTTTCTGTACAACTTTCAAGATCTTTTGTACAAGAATCTTCGATAAAAATTCTAGTTGATTCTGCACAACTCCATAATTTTAGGTTCCACAAAAATACAAGTTCTCTCAATATTTTTTTGGATTCAACAATCACCAGACCACGTATACTGATCATTTCTTATTCATATCTTCCGTTGAATCTAAAACCTTCGTATTCTCTTAGAATGTTGTTGTTTAAAAATGACAGTCTTGACAACAAAAAACGTCGAGCATATATTTCTCAATCATCCGAAGGTGTTTTCACAAACGTGTTCGGACCTGAACTTTCAAAAAGTGGTTCTATCAGTCGAGGGTTTCTCGTTGGATCAAATCGAGATCTCACTTTAAGCTCAGGTTTTCGTTTGCAACTAGCAGGAAAGTTATCCGACGAGATAGAAATTCTGGCGGCGTTGACTGATGAGAACACTCCAATTCAACCGCAGGGAAACACTCAAACTCTTCAAGAGATTGACAATGTTTTTGTTGAAATGNNCAAATTAAAAGTCCAACGTACAATGCAACACTCGGTGATTTTTATTTTTACACCAACGGGGGAGAATTTGTTAACATCAATCGAAAGCTTCAAGGGGCAAAGGTTTCAGGTGATTTTCAATCAAACACTAGTCAAGCAAAGATCCAATTGCTCGGTGCGACAAGTCGTGGGAAATTCCATTCAAATCAATTTCAAGGAATTGAAGGCGTTCAAGGTCCGTATCGATTAAGCGGAAAAAATAATGAGCGGTCCATCATTATTATTGCAGGAAGTGAAAAAGTGTATGTGGATGGTGAAATAATGGTTAGAGGAGATAATAATGATTATTCAATAGATTATGGTTCTGCTGAAGTTACATTTTCCACAAGAAAGTTGATCACCGGTGCTTCAAGAATTGTTATTGATTTTGAATATTCCGACAGACAATATACTCGAAATTTTTCGGGAATAAATAGCTCTGGTAAACTTTACGATAACATTTCTTTTCAATTAAATTATTTCAGAGAAGGAGACGATCCTGATGCTCCAATAGATATTTCGTTATCGGATGCTGATAAAATAGTATTACAGCAAGCAGGAAATTCAACAGCAACTCGATCTGGTGTAATTACCGTTGGTGTAGATTCGCTTGGTATCGGCAAAGGGAATTATAGTGCAGTTGATACAATGGTTAATATCGAAACTTTCCGTTTCTATAAATTTGAACAAGGGTTAACATCTTCTATTTACAATGTTGCATTTTCTCCCGTCGGACAAGGAAATGGAGATTACATTCGTGAATCCGTCGGAAGATATAAATTTGTTGGGATCAATCAAGGACAGTACGCGCCAATTATTTTCCTTCCGACTCCGCAGCTACATCAACTTTTTTCTTTTCAAACAACCGTTTCAGCTGCAAATGATCTTACCGTGGATGGAGAATACGCAGCAAGCAGTTTTGATCAAAATCGATTCTCTTCAATTGAAGATAATCTCAACAATGGAGCAGCTGTTAAATTTGTTGTTCGGTACAATCCTAAAGAAATTAAAGTTGGTGATTCAAAATTGGGGACCATCGATCTTCTTTTCTCTGAACGATATAAGGAGAGTCGATTTCTATCCTTGGATCGAATAGATGCAGTAGAATTTGGAAGGAAATGGAGTACAGACAGTTTAGTTTCTGCCGTGCAATCGGACGAAGAAATAAGAGAAGGAAAACTTTCATATTCTCCAATTCATGATATCACAGTATCTACGGGATTAGGCACGCTTGAACGGACTAATCAATTCTCTTCTTTTCGGTACGATGGTCAAGTGGAAATTTCGATTGCGGAATATCCATCATTAACCTATTTCGTTNNTCGGTACGATAGTCAAGTGGAAATCAAAATTGCAGAATATCCATCATTAACATATTTCGTTGAAAATATTTCAGGAAGGGAACAAACAACGAAAATATCCAATGATTGGATTCGCCAAGGGGGAGAGACAAGATATATATTCTCGAATATTACTCCTTCAATGCGTTATGAAAAAGAGCACCGAATGGTTAATAATGAATTGAATGATTCGATTTTATCTTCTAGTTATGCGTTTTCATCCTATTCGCCGAAGATCTCAGCAGAAGATATTTACGGGTTCGATGCATCAACTGAATTTGAGTGGCGAAATGATGATGCAGTCAATGCAGGGTCATTGATTCAGCAATCCAATTCAATAACTCAGAACTATTCTTTGTTGTTGCGTGAAATCAAGAGTTTCTCCGCTTCAACCATCGTAACATTTCGAGAAAAGAAATATGAAAAAATCTTCCAGACAAATAATACTAACCAACAAACTACTTTAATAAAATTACAATCACGATATCGTCCGTTCTCACGCGGACTTGACATTGATTTGTATTACGATGCAGCAACACAACGAACGGCAAAACTCGAACGTTACTTTTACAAGGTCCGAAAAGGAGAAGGGCAATATGTATGGATTGATGGTAATGAAAATGGTATTGCAGACTTGAATGATGAAAACGAATTTAGACCAGATCGTTATGATGGTGAATATATTGCTTTAACATTAAACAGTGATAATCTAATACCGATCATTAATTTAAAAGCTTCATCCAGATTACGAATCA
>DMPG01000036.1 GCA_003456055.1 Bacteroidota bacterium
TTACTCATCTACAAACCAACATTCACGTGGCCTGGATTAGGAATTGTTGCATCGGGCATACCAGTGTATTATATTTGGAAAAAATTCATAATAAAGAAATAGGAATATGAAGAGATGAACGTGGCATATTTTCTGGTCCTTCCATTTGCATTATTACTTTTACTTATTGCCTTAGCTCCGTTATTTTTCCCTAACTGGTGGAGCAAACATTACCCAAAGGTCTCTTTTTCACTTGGTACAATCGTTCTTGTTTATTATGTTTTCTACCTCAATTCAAATGAAATTGTAGTTCATACAATCACTGAATATATAAGTTTTATTGTTTTGATCGGTGCACTATACATTGTTTCCGGCGGAATTCATATCTCTACAAAAGATCTCACTAATCCGAAAGAGAATGTTCTGTTATTACTTGTTGGAGCAATTCTCGCAAATCTTCTGGGAACCACCGGTGCTTCGATGCTCCTTATTCGTCCGTGGATTAAAATGAATAAGGCTCGAATTCAACCATATCATATTGTTTTTTTTATTTTCATCGTGTCGAATGTTGGCGGATCACTTACTCCGATCGGCGATCCACCATTATTTCTTGGATATCTTAAAGGAATTCCCTTCTGGTGGATCACATCACGTGCGTTTCCTATTTGGCTCACCGCAATCGTGTTGTTGTTATTAATTTTTTACTTTCTTGACCGCATAAATTTTAAATCACAAAAAAAATCCGTCGTCAAAGAGATTGAGCGTACTGATGTTTGGAAGGTTGACGGACTCATCAATTTCCTTTTCTTAGGAATTATTCTTCTTGCTGTTTTCATTAAATCACCGTTATTCCTGCGCGAAGGAGTTATTATTGTAACCGCAATTGCTTCGTATTATACCACAAAAAAAACAATTCATACAGCAAATCATTTTACTTTTCATCCAATTCAGGAAGTGGCAATATTGTTCGCAGGTATCTTTGCAACGATGATCCCTGCGTTAGAATTATTACGTGTGCAAGCTCAAACAATGACATCACTTACTCCAAGTTTTTTTTATTGGAATACAGGGTTATTATCCAGTTTTTTAGATAATGCACCGACATATCTTAGCTTCTTAAGTGTCGCTGAAGGAAATATTAATATAACATCAATTCCAATCTCTGAATTACTTTTGAATCCAACATTTTCTTCATTCATTATTGCAATAAGTATCGGAGCAGTATTCTTTGGAGCCAATACCTACATAGGAAATGGTCCAAATTTTATGGTGAAATCAATTGCCGAACATTACAAAGTCCCTACACCCTCTTTTGTCCGCTATATTACACATTTTACAATTCCTTTTTTGCTGCCAGTCTTAATTGTAATTTGGCTGTTATTTTTCAATTAAAATGGAATTTATTTAAATAAAAAAGTTGACACACCATTGCTCTTAAGAATTATAATTGTATATTTATCCCTTAAATCAACTTAATTCACAACTTTTAATTATTAATTAAAAAGATTCTATGACCATACTGAATAGTTATAATTTGGCAAGTGTTGCTATTGGTTTTATCGGATTGATAGTTGCATTTGCGCTCTATTTGTCTATTAAAAGACAACCTGAAGGAAATGATGTTATGGCTGACATCGCTGCTCAGATTTATTCCGGAGCTATGGCATTCTTGAAAAGAGAGTATACTGTTTTAGTTTATTTTGTAATTATAGTTTCCGTGTTATTAGCCTTTTTTATCAATACTCAAACGTCAATTGCATTTGTTAGTGGAGCGATCTGTTCAGTTCTTGCTGGCTATTTTGGTATGCTAGCAGCAACGAAAGCTAATGTGCGTACAGCTGAAGCTGCACGTTCAAAAGGTCAAGGAGAAGCTCTAGTAATGGCTTTTAATGGTGGTGCAGTAATGGGTTTAAGTGTAGCAAGTATAGGATTGATAGGAGTTGGAGTATTATTTTATATGTATGGAACACCGGAACAATCAACCATCATAAATGGATTTGCGATGGGGGCTAGTTCAATTGCTCTGTTTGCCCGTGTTGGTGGAGGAATCTATACAAAAGCTGCAGATGTTGGTGCCGACCTTGTTGGAAAAGTAGAAGCAGGAATTCCTGAAGATGATCCGAGAAATCCTGGTGTAATCGCGGATAATGTTGGAGATAATGTCGGAGATGTTGCTGGGATGGGAGCCGATATATTTGAATCGTATGTTGGATCGATTATAGCTACGATTGCGATTGCAGCGACGTTATCAAGTGCTGGATTGATAGATCTTAAAGCGAATGTGGATGTATCTGATATTTCTATTAAGGCGTTATTACTTTCTCTTCCTTTAATTTTAGCTGCAATCGGTTTGGTTTCGTCGTTTATCGGAATCGGTTCAATGAAAATTCTCAAAAACTATTCCCCTGCTTCCGCTTTACGATATTCTACTTTTATTTCAGCTGGTTTATTCATTGTTGGTTCGTATTTCTATATTCACACATACGACGTAAGTAATCATGTTTTTTGGGCAGTTCTTGTCGGAACAATTGCTGGGATTGCAATTGGATTAATAACAGAATATTACACATCAGCATCTCCTGTTACTCTCATTACGAATGCAAGTAAAACAGGTCCTGCTACAAATATCATTAGTGGGCTTGCTGTTGGTTTAGAATCAACCGCTCTCCCCATATTTATGATTTGTATTGCAATTTATGTAGCAAACGCAGTTGCTGGATTGTATGGAATTGGAATTGCAGCAGTTGGAATGCTGGCAACAGTTGGAATCACTATGTCCGTTGACGCGTATGGTCCAATTGCAGATAATGCCGGCGGAATTTCTGAAATGAGCGGATTAGGTCACGATGTTCGAAAAATAACAGATAGTCTTGATGCTCTTGGTAACACAACCGCAGCAATTGGTAAGGGGTTTGCAATTGGGTCTGCTGCATTGACTGCACTGGCTTTATTTGCAGCATACTCACAGGCAGTCGATGCAAACCTTCTTGCCCATGGAAAAGAAAAATTACAGATTATCGTTACAGATCCAAAAGTTGTTATCGGTTTATTCATTGGTGGTGTTCTACCTTTTATTATAGGTGCAATGACAATGACCGCAGTTGGACGTGCAGCCGGAAAAATGGTTGATGAGATCCGTCGACAATTCAGAGAAATTCCTGGATTACTTGAAGGGAAACCCGGTGTAAAACCAGATGCTGCAAAATGTGTTGATATTTCTACTGCCGCTGCCTTAAAAGAAATGGTTATTCCAGGCGTAACTGCAGTCATTGCACCAGTTATAGTCGGATTTGGTCTTGGTGCAGCAGCACTTGGAGGAATGTTAGCTGGTGCTACCGTTACAGGAGTTCTTCTTGCACTTATGATGGCAAATGCAGGTGGGGCGTGGGACAATGCAAAAAAAGCAATTGAAAAAGGTGATGTTCCCGGTGAAGGAAAAGGTTCTTTTGCACACAAAGCCGCAGTTGTTGGTGACACTGTCGGTGACCCATTCAAAGACACCTCCGGACCCGCAATGAATATTTTGATTAAACTAATGTCAATTGTTTCACTTGTTATTGCTCCATTACTGTTATAGACCGATTAATTTGTCTAGTTTTATTTTAAAATCTTCTCCGTTCTTT
>DMPG01000141.1:0-168 GCA_003456055.1 Bacteroidota bacterium
AAATGTTACCGTGGACAATAAAGAAGCGGCTAAACACGCCGATATTGTTATTCTCTGTATCAAAGCATCGGTGATCCGCAAAGTTTTGGAGGAAATGCACAAAGTACTTCATAAGAATCAATTCGTTATTTCGATTGCAGCGGGTGTAACTACCGAATCAATGGAAAA
>DMPG01000141.1:253-476 GCA_003456055.1 Bacteroidota bacterium
TGGTGAAGTGGTGACGGTTGGAGAACAACATCTCGATGCAGTAACGGGGTTGAGCGGAAGCGGACCCGCATATATTTATATGGTGATCGAAGCGCTCATCGACGGTGGAGTGAAGATGGGATTGCCCCGCGATATTTCTACAAAACTTGCGGTGCAGACGGTGCTTGGTTCCGCAACACTTGTGAAACAATCGAATGTTCATCCTGCGATCTTGCGTGACCAG
>DMPG01000141.1:510-3964 GCA_003456055.1 Bacteroidota bacterium
GCAACAATTCGTTCGCGAGAACTTTCTGAATTAATTAACAAATAAAATACATAATGAAAAAAACAATCACCGTAATCCCCGGCGACGGAATCGGCACCGAAGTCGTTGCCGGCGGACTCCAGGTATTAGAAGCCATTGCAAAACGGTTCAATCACACGTTTGAATACAAAAATGCTTTAGCAGGCGGAGCCGCGCTTGATGCGACCGGGATCCCTCTTCCGGAAGAAACATTACAAACGGCGAAATCATGTGATGCGGTACTGCTCGGTGCAGTCGGCGGACCAAAATGGGATTCAAATCCACAGCATTTGAAACCGGAACGGGCACTGCTTGGTCTGCGAAAAGAGTTGGGATTATATGCAAATATTCGTCCAGCAAAGATTTATTCCGCGCTTGTTGACGCTTCTGCGCTAAAAAAAGAAGTTGTTGAAGGGGTTGATATTATTGTCGTGCGCGAATTGACCGGAGGATTATATTTCGGCAAACCGAGCGGATTTGAACAACGAAACGGCGAAGAGGTCGGCTTCAATACAATGATCTATTCGGAATCCGAAATACGTCGGATTGCAGAATCTGCATTTGAAATTGCGCGAAAACGGTCGAAGAAATTATGTTCCGTTGATAAAGCGAATGTTCTGGAAACATCACAACTTTGGCGGAAAATAGTTTTGGAAGTTGCAAAAAAATATCCCGATGTTGAACTATCGCATATGTATGTAGATAATTGTTCGATGCAGTTGATCCGGAATCCGAAACAGTTCGATGTCATCGTTACGGAAAATCTGTTCGGCGATATTTTGAGCGATGAAGCAGCAATGCTTACCGGTTCGATCGGGATGCTTGCATCGGCAAGTCTTGGCGGATCCGTTGCAATGTATGAACCGGTTCACGGCAGCGCGCCAGATATTGCAGGACAAAACAAAGCAAATCCGATTGCGACGATAGCATCGGTGGCGATGATGCTGAAATATTCGTTCAACCTCAGTTTAGAAGCCGATGCAATAGAAAACGCGATTGAGAGAGTGTTGAGCAAAGGATTCCGAACAGGAGATATTTATACCGAAGGAACAACATTGTTGGGAACAAAAGAAATGACTCAAAAAATTTCAGAATCATTATAATGGAATATAGACGCTTCGGGAAAACAGATTTGAGCGTCAGCGTTGTTGGTTTTGGCGCATGGGGAATAGGCGGACCGGCAATGGTTGGTTCAACTCCGATTGGATGGGGTGATGTTGACGATATTCTCTCGAAGCAAGCATTGCTTCGAGCAAAAGAACTCGGAATTAATTTTTACGACACAGCAGATTTTTATGGCTTGGGACATTCCGAAGAGTTGATCGGTGAAGTCTTTGGAAATTCTTCCGATATAATCGTTGCAACAAAAGTCGGACATCGTGCAACGCAAGAAGATACGATCGCGCTTGATTACAGTAAGAATCATATTATTGACGCTTGTGAAAAAAGTCTTAAGCGATTGCGCCGAGACAGTATTGATTATTATCAATTGCACTCAGCCAAGGTTGCACATTTGGAACAGGGTGAATGTATCGAAGCGATGGAGCAATTGAAAAAAGCAGGAAAGATCCGATACTGGGGATTGTCGCTAAATACGTTTCATCCAACAATAGAATCGGATTTTTTGATCGAGCATAATCTTGGCGATGGATTCCAACTTGTATTCAATATCATCAATCAACGAGCGCACAATGTCATCACAAAAGCATCAGCACTTGGATTTGGTATTATAGCACGAATGCCGCTGCAATTCGGATTGTTGACAGGAAGAATTTCCACAGATGCAACCTTTGCGCATACTGATCATCGGTCATTTCGATTGACGAAAGAGATCATTGAATCATCGNNNGCATTAGCAATGAGCTTTTGCGCTAATCATTCCGGAATTTCAACAATTATTCCGGGCATTAAAACACCGGGACAAGCAGAAATGAATTCCGAAATTGTACAGCTTAATCAAAATGAAATAAATAGAATCAGTGAAACATACTTGACCCATTTCTCACAGACTGTATCGTTAATGGAAAAACAAGGGTAGATAATAACTATATGCTTACCATGAAATTTGGCGGGACATCGGTTGGTGATGTTCCACGACTGCAAGAAGTTGTTTCGATCGTCAAACAATTTTTGGATAAAAAACCAGTGGTTGTTGCTTCCGCAATGAGCGGTGTAACCAATATTCTGCTTGATACTTCACAAAGAGCGTTAGAACGAAAAATCGGAGAAGTAAACAATGCAATTACCGCTTTGCGCGACAAACATTTGCACATTGCAAACACCCTCATTCTAGATTATCAACGACGAGCCGCTCTCATTAAAGAGCAGCAGGAATCAATCGATGAACTGACCAATTTATATCATGGTGTTAGTTTACTACGCGAACTCAGTCCGCGGTCATTGGATGCGATTGCGTCATTCGGAGAAATTTTTTCGTGCAGACAGATTGCCGCGATTTTGCAGGAAAGCGGAATCAATGCACAGTTTGTTGATGCAAGAACGATCATTCGAACGGATGATAATTTTGGCGAAGCATCAATTGATTTTGCATACTCAAATACAACAATCAACAATGCTCTTGCTCCATTAGTACAAAAAGGAATTGTTCCGGTTGTTACCGGATTTATCGCTTCAACAGAAGATGGAATTACAACAACGATCGGCCGGAGCGGTTCTGACTATACAGGATCGATCGTCGGTGCCGCGGTCAACAGCGAAGAGATCTGGATATGGACTGATGTTGACGGTGTAATGACCGCTGATCCGCGGTTTGTGAAAGGGGCAAAAGTCCTTTCTGAAATTTCGTACCGTGAAGCAGCGGAAATGAGTTATTTTGGGGCGAAGGTTATTCATCCGAAGACGATGGTTCCTGCGATCGAGAAAAAAATCCCGATCAGAATAAAAAATACATTTAATCCAACACATCCAGGAACACTCATTTCGGCAAAACCGAAATCCGTTGCAAGCGCTGCGAAAACAGTAACATCGATCGATAATCTTGCGATTATTTCCATTGAAGGAAACGGAATGATCGGAGTGCCCGGTGTATCGGGAAGGATCTTTTCTGCGTTGGCGCGCGCACAGGTGAACGTGATGATGATCTCGCAGGCATCATCGGAACATAATGTCTGTTTCATTGTTCCGCAAAAAGATTGTCAGGTAGGAGCAAAGACATTGCGGGAAGAATTCAGTGTTGATATTGCAAAGAAGATCATCGATGATGTGTTAGTGAAAGAACCTGTTTCCATCGTTGCTGTCGTTGGTGAAGGAATGATCGGCTCAAAAGGAATTGCAGGGAAAACATTCGATGCAGTCGCAAAAGCAGATGTGAATATTATTGCGATCGCACAGGGATCTTCAGAGTTGAATATTTCTTTTGTGGTAGAACAACCCGATGCAAAAAAAACAGTGCAGGCAGTCCACGATGCATTTTATA
>DMPG01000098.1 GCA_003456055.1 Bacteroidota bacterium
ACATGGTCCGCACCATGTTGCCCAGAAATTAACAAGGACAGGTTTTCCTTTTGAGAATTCTGCGAAGGAGATCTTTTTTCCGTTTTGATCAAACCAGAAAAAATTTGGGACTGATTGTTCTGCGTTACTTTTTTCTGTCGTAAGAAGAATTGAAACGTTCTCTTTATACTGAGCAGCAGTTTCTGTAGAGGTTTCTTCTTTAGTTTGTTTTTTCTCGCAGCTAATAAGTAATACTGCCNNCTGCAATTGTTAAAAATTTCATAAACGTTATTCCTTATCGGTAAGCAGTGCAATCATTTCGTCTTTTTTCATCTCGCTGACAGCGGAGCAGAGTGTATTTTTATACTTCCATAATACAATGGTTCTATTCCCTTCAAGTTCGCGTACATACCAATCAGTCTTGATCAATTCTTCTTTTGCTTCATCAGGCAGACCGATTATATTCCCGCTCATCGCTTCAGCCAGATCTGCCTGATAAATATAAATGATACTCTTATCTCCAAGCTGATAAACAACGTGGGCTAATTTCACCCCTTTGAAACTATTGAGAACGCCTGCACATGAGCTGCAGCCTTTCATCTTTGGAACATTTACTTCAAACGAAACATCTTTTTCAAGAAAAGAGTGGACATCATCTTCGGTGCTGACAAGCTGTGGTTTAATTGAACCGCCAATGACCGCTTGATAATTCTTTAAAGATTGGGAAATAATATTAGCTTCTTCCGGCATTCTGTTGTTTTGAGGAACAAAGACCGAATATAATCCAACACCAACTACTGCTAAAAAGACAAAGGCAATTGCAGGATTAAGATTAACGCCGAAAAGTTTTTTAAACCATGAAGAATGACCGCTGTTGAGTGTTGCGTTGATGATGGAATAATAGACATCGGCAGGGACACTCTGCCGTTTCATTTTCGTATGCACAATATTCTTTGTTGCCTGCATTGTTTGGAATTCATATTTGCAATGCGGGCATACATCTGCATGTCTGAGTAGTTCGTTGGTACGTTCTTCGTTCAAACGTTTATCAACGATCTCGCAGACACATTCATTAAATTCATTGCAATTCACAGGATGACCTTTGTATCAGTTTAATCATTCAATTTATTTTACGAAACCGCGTCCCTTTGCATAATCATACAGCTTTGCATACAACAATTTTCTTCCCCGGTGAAGTCGTGACCGTACAGTGCCGACCGGTATTTGAGAAAATTCTGCGATCTCTTCGTATGAAAGTCCTTCGATATCGCATAAGATCACAACCGTTCTAAACTCTTCCGGAAGCGATTCGAGTGCCGTTGAAACATCATCATCAAGCAACTGACCAAATATCTTTGTTTGCAGATCGTTATCGTCGCTGTTTTGGTCCCGAATAAGATCGTAATAATTTTCGATATCGTTATAATCAACTTTATCCGGTTCTTTCGCTTCTTTCCGGTACACGTTGATGTATGTATTCTTCATTATTCTAAACAGCCACGCACGTAAGTTCGTTCCTTGTTCAAACTTTTCCCAAAACCGATATGCTTTAAGAAAAGTTTCCTGAAGAAGATCTTTTGCGTCTTCGGTATTTCCGGTCATTCGCAAGGCATAGTTATACAGAATTTCCATGTGCGGAAGTGTCTGCTGTTCAAAGTCCTTATGACGAGGATCTTGCTGTATAATGGCGGAAAAGATAGGGAACATTCGAGAGTTTTCCCTGCTTTACCGCCGATGTAATAACAACAATAACGGTAAAGCAAGTTCCAAAAAATTGTTAACTGAATACAACTTACCAAAAACTCGGCTGATTTTCAAATGGTCTCAAAAAAATGAAGAGCAAATCTTCATCTTGCTCACAGTACAGAAGATTGCTATATTAAGTCACACTTTTACGATAATTATAATCTTGCTGAATGAATAAACTTCTTCTTTGTGGGTTGCTCGTTTACTTCTATGGATGTTCTTCCGGTTCCATTGAAAAATCTGAAATAAACCAAACAAACAATGGAACGTGGCTCCCTAATGGCCATTTTCTTACCCCTGTCNNCCGGAAATGCAATAAAGGTTGGAGACTTACCTCTTGGTTTGGCATTATCTCCGGACAAAAAACATATTGTTGTCGTTAATAGCGGTCATAATGAACATACGCTTTCACTGGTAAATGTTGATCGTAAAAGTGTTGTTCAAACATTATCGATCCGAAAATCATGGAATGGTGTTGTGTGGGGTCCATACGGCGATTATTTCTTTGTAACGGCGGGAAACGACAACAAAGTCTATCGATATGGATTTGCGAAAGATTCTGCGTGGTTTATCGCTTCGATAGTACTTGGTAAACCCTTCCCTGAAGAAATTATTGCTCCGACAGGAATAACAATCGATGGTGAAGGAAAATACCTCTATGTGACTGCCCGAATGCAGCCATTGCTGTTTAAGTTGAATGCATATGAAAATACAATAGAGAAAAAGATTGAACTTGAAGGTTCTATATATACTTGTCTATTAGATGAGAAACGGCATCGCATTTATGTTTCGCTATGGGGTTCTTCGGCTGTTGCAATTGTTGATGCAGAAAATCTCAATGTCATCGAAAATATTATTGTTGGTGAACACCCCTCAGCAATGATTATGGATTCCACAAGCTCGCGATTGTTTGTTACCAATTCATCCGAGAACACAGTTTCAATAATTGACCTATCCGCATTAAAAGTCTCTGAAGTTATTGATGTTGGCGTTAATAAAAATTCATTACACGGAAGCACGCCGAATGCTCTTGCAATAAGCAATGATAACAAAACACTGTTTGTCGCTAATGCAGACAACAATGCTGTTGCTGTCGTTTCATTGTCTCACAATAAACCAAGTATTGTTAAGGGATTTATCCCGACCGGCTGGTATCCGACAGCGTTGCTGAGCATTGATAGCGTATTGATTGTTGCGAACGGCAAAGGGGAATCATCCTTTCCAAACCCAAAAAGAGAAAATCCTGCAGATCTTTTCCCGGGAACGGTTTCATTTATTCCTATTCCGTCAGATTCAACGCTTCAGAAATATACTGAACAGGTTTTACATAACAATCCTATCAGTAGAAAAAAGGTATATCCCGATTGGAACAATGACAATCCGATTCCGAATGAGAACGGAAGAAAATCTCCAATCAAGCATGTTTTCTATATTGTAAAAGAAATGCGTTCGTATGATGAAGTGTTCGGAGATCTTCAGCAAGGGAATGGCGATCCTTCGTTGGTTAATTACGGTCGTTCAGTCACCCCCAATCATCATGCATTGGCTGAAGAGTTTACACTGTTTGATAATTTTTATGTCGATGGGGAAGTTGGAGCCGATGGACTGCAATGGAGCACAGCGGCGTATGCGACAGATTATGTCGAAAAAACCTGGCCAACGCTGTATGGAAGACGAGGCGGGAGATTTGATTATGAAGAAGATGGAATCGCAACACCAAAAAGCGGATTCATATGGGATGCAATACAAAAAAAACAACTGAGGGTACGGAACTACGGAATGTTCCTGAATGAAGAAGCGTCGGAACGTGGTGAGATAATACCGCTCGTAAAAGGATTGCAGAATGTCACATCACCGTTGTACCGCGGGTGGGACCTAAAATTTCATGATACTTCCCGGGTTGCGTCGTGGACAAAGGAATTTGATTCGTTTGAAAAGGGTGATTCGCTTCCTCATTTTTCCATTATTCGATTGCCCGGCGATTATACTGTAGGGAAACGAGTGAATGAACGTTCACAACAAGCATATCTTGCCGATAACGATCTTGCACTTGGAAAAATTGTTGAACGTATTTCAAACAGTAAATATTGGACATCATCTGCAATTTTTGTGCTTGAAAGCAGTTCCCATGGCGGAGCCGATCACGTTGATGCGCATCGTTCAATAGCGTTGGTCGTCAGTCCGTTTACAAAAAGAAATTTTGTTGATTCAACACACTACACAACCGCTTCAATGCTGAGAACGTTGGAGCTTATACTCGGTGTTCCTCCAATGACACAGCATGATGCGAGTGCAACCCCAATGTATAGATCGTTTTCTCCTATTCCGAATAATGAGCCATATGTTTTGAGACCAAATACAATCCCATTAAATGAAATTACACAACCTGTTACTCAAATAAATAAATAGAAAGAATACCGCTATGAACATAGCCATACCAAAAGAAAATTCGAAAGATGAGATTCGAGTGCCAATGCTTCCGGTTGTTGTGGAGAAACTGGTTAAAAAAGGGGCTCATATCACGATCGAAACCGGACTTGGTGCATCGCTGGGCATTACCGATGCTGAGTACACAAAAGTCGGTGCTTTTGTAGAAAAAAACCGAAAAAAATTGCTAGCATCTGGTGATATTGTACTTCGATTGCGCAAACCTGAGGAAAAAGAGCTGCCGCAGTTGAAAAAAGGTGCGATCCATATTTCCTACCTTGATCCGTTCAACGAACCAAAACTTCTTGCATCATTTGCAAAGAACAAAGTGTCTGCCATTTCGATGGAAATGATTCCGCGTTCAACGCGGGCGCAAAAGATGGATGCGCTCAGCTCGCAGGCAAGTCTTGCAGGTTATGCTGCGGTATTAGTTGCAGCAAACAATATTGCAAAGATCTTCCCGATGATGATGACCCCTGCGGGAACAATTCAACCGTCGAAAGTATTTATCATCGGAGCCGGAGTTGCAGGATTGCAGGCAATTGCAACTGCAAAACGACTCGGTGCAAAAGTAGATGCCTTTGATACACGTCCGATTGCAAAGAGCGATGTACTTTCACTCGGTGCAAAATTTGTTGAAGTTGATCTTGGCGAAACAGGGCAGACCGCACAAGGGTATGCAAAAGCGTTGACAGAAGAACAATTAAAGAAGCAACGCGATGTGATGAAACAATATTGCGCCGCCGCAGATGTTGTCATTACAACTGCGCAAGTGTTCGGACGCAAAGCGCCTATTATTGTGACCCATGAAATGATCGATGCAATGAAGCCAGGTTCTGTTGTTGTCGATCTTGCAATTGAAACCGGTGGTAATGTTGAAGGAGCAGAGCTCGGTAAGATCGTAAAGAAGAAAGGGGTAAAGATCATCGGTCTTGCAAACATGCCGGCACGAGTTGCGCAAAATGCAAGTTTGATGTATTCAAATAATCTCTTCAATCTTCTCGACGAGTTTTGGGATAAAGAGAAAAAGAAATTCGATCTGAAACTGGATGATGACATTATCAAAGGATGCTTGATCACCCATGGTGGTGCCATCGTTCATCCGACATTTACCGAAAAAAAAACTGAAAAGAAATAATTTATTAAACATCAATCGATGTGCTTAGTAGAACCACATCGCTTCGAAATTAATCGGGAGAAAATATGCAAATAGAATTAGTCTACATTCTCATACTCGCAGGGTTTGTCGGGTTTGAGATCATTAAGAAGGTCACGCCGACATTGCACACGCCGTTGATGTCTGCAACAAATGCGATCTCCGGTATATCGCTGGTCGGTTCACTGGTTGCAGCAGGTGTCGCCGGCGGCGGAGTAAATTCCGATATCAGTCATATCCTTGGATTTGTTGCGGTCACTGCGGCAACGATCAATGTTGTCGGCGGGTTTATGATCACTGAGCGTATGTTGAAGATGTTCAAGAAGAAGGAGAAGAAATCATGAATTATTATATGGAATTTGTGTACGTCATTTCTTCGATACTCTTCATCATGGGGCTTAAAGGTCTCAGTCATCCGGAATCAGCACGCCGCGGAATGCATTATGCAGAAATAGGGATGCTTCTTGCGGTTATAGGAACACTTGTCAGCGGAAAAATTATAACATGGGAATGGATCATTGCTGGAATTATTATCGGTTCTGCAATCGGTTCTGCAATGGCCATCTTTATGCCGATGACAGCAATGCCGCAACGAATTGCACTTTCACATGCATTCGGAGCGCTTGCAGCCGTCCTTGTCGGGATCAATGAATATATTGAAAAAGGTCATCTTGGTGAATTATCCAGCGGATTAATGGGAGCGCTCGGATTTGAAGTTCTTTTTGGCGCGTTAACCGTAACCGGAAGTTTAATGGCCTTTGGTAAATTAAATGAAATGATCAAGGGTGCTCCAATAACGTATAAGGGACAAAATATTGTAAACATTTCTCTCTTTTTGATTACCGTTGGGATGTTTGTCTATCTTGTTTTCTTCCCTTACGAACCGGTTGTTTTTTATTCAATGATCGCTCTTTCTTTTGTTATCGGAATTTTTATCGTATTGCCAATCGGCGGTGCAGATATGCCGGTAGTTATTTCGTTGATGAATTCATACGCAGGTCTCGCCATTGCAGCAACAGGATTTGCCATCGACAATAAAGTGCTGATCATTGCCGGATCGCTTGATGGCTCTTCGGGATTCATTCTTTCTATCATCATGAGTAAGGCGATGAATCGCTCATTTGCAAACGTTCTGTTTGGTGCTGTCGGCACCCCGCAGGTAGATCATACAAATCTTGCTGAAGCTCGTCCCATCACACGTTTTGGAATTGAAGACACAAAATTTGTTTTGGAACAGGCTGAGCGCGTTGTCATTGTTCCCGGATATGGAATGGCAGTTGCTCAAGCGCAGCATACCGTCCGTGAATTGAGTGATGAATTAGAAAAACGCGGGATCAAAGTTGAATTTGCAATCCATCCGGTTGCAGGTCGTATGCCGGGGCATATGAATGTACTTCTTGCTGAAGCAAATGTATCGTATGACCAATTGCTTGAAATGGAAGCGATCAATCCGACGATGGATACGGTCGATGTGTGTATCGTTATCGGTGCGAATGATGTTGTCAATCCGGCAGCACGAACTGAAAAATCAAGTCCGATCTACGGAATGCCGATCATCAATGTTGATAAAGCAAAAACCGTCATTGTAATGAAACGTTCAATGGCAACCGGTTTTGCAGGAATTGAAAACCCGTTGTTCTATGAACCGAATACCAAAATGTTGTTCGGCGATGCAAAAAAAGTATTACAAGAACTTGTTACGGAGTTTAAGAAAGTTTAAGTATTCCTATTTGCTGTTGTATAAAAAAATCCCACGCAACTTAACTGTGCGTGGGATTTCTATTTACAGCACAGTAAAGGTTCTATTGTAATTCTCCCGTTATTGTTCCTCCCCCCATCATATCGGGAAGGATTGTTTCTGTTTTTACAACCTCATGCGTTGAGACACTGATCCAATAAATGAATCTCATTCCATCGTTCTCCGAAGGAGCCATCTCAACTTTATATGCTACGAATGTTCCTTTCGCAACGGCAATTTTTTCTCTGGTCAATACTATCACAGAATGTTTTCTAACTGTTGCGCTCATAACGTCGAACAAATTGATGTTTGTCATATAGGCATCATTGAACGGAAGTGTTGCAATGATTGCACCAATTGACGATGAACTTGGAAGCGTTGGCTCGGTAATCATAGCATTGATCGGCATAGTTTGTCCGTTGGTTTGTATAATACCATTCACGCTTTTATCAGTAAAAACAAATGTCAACGTTGCCGGACCTTGCTGTGATCGCTGACTGATCGGATATAAAGTTATTCCGTCATAATCCGTTGTGTCCGAACTATTTCCCATTGCTCCGGTCGATGACTCCACAATACGAACGATATTCATCCCGGCAATGGTTATTTTTGCAATGGTTTGAGTGGAAGTGATATGGAATTCCTGTCCGCGCACAGCCAAGCTAATTTTATATTTTGTTGTTCCTTCTTTCAACAATGATGGATTAAAAATCGTTGTTGTGTCTGATATTTCCAGATTACCAACGAATTCTTTGTTGTTAGTACTCTTTTGTAATTGTGTAAAACTGTTCTGTGATAACACCAGCCACAAGGTTGCGAATAACGTATGATACAACATTTTGATCCTTTATCATTTTGAATTGGTGAAATGTCGTGGTAAATTACGTATGATGATCGAATACAGTAAACGAAAGTATAAATTATAAAACTATGGAACAAATGTTCATATCCAAAAAGAGTATAATTATGAAAAACAATTTATTTTGCTTTGTTGTTTTCAGTTTATTGATCGGATGCAGCGGCTCAAAATATAGTGCTGATCAAGAGAAATTGAATGACATTCGTAAACCGGAACGAGAATTTCGTGCTGTATGGGTGGCAACAGTCGGCAATATTGATTGGCCGAGCAAACCAGGACTTTCCACCGAAGATCAACAACGAGAAGCTTTAGCGATCCTCGATACAGTCGTCGTATTAAATATGAATGCAGTTATTTTTCAGGTTCGTCCGCATTGCGATGCATTGTATGCAAGCACGCTTGAACCATGGTCATACTATCTGACGGGAATGCAGGGAAAAGCACCTGAACCGTACTATGACCCGCTTGAATTTTGGATCGAAGAATCTCATAAACGCGGATTGGAATTTCATGCATGGTTCAATCCGTACCGAGCGCATTTAACGCGCGGGAATGAGGTGACTGATTCTTCTGTGGTAAGAAAACGTCCTGACCTTGCAAAAAAGATCAACGATGGAATGTATTGGCTCGATCCTTCAAAAAAAGGGACACAGGATTTGTCGTATAATGTTGTCATGGACGTTGTTAAACGGTATGATGTTGATGGAATTCATTTTGATGACTATTTCTACCCGTATAATGACGGGCAATTTCCTGATGACGATAGCTGGGATGAATATACCAAAGGTGGTGGAGCTCTATCGCGCGAAGATTGGCGTCGTTCGCACGTGAATACTTTTGTTGAACGAGTGTACAAAGGAATTAAGAGTGAAAAAAAATATGTAAAGTTCGGCCTCAGTCCGTTTGGAATCTGGCGTCCGAAAAATCCGCCATCGATTGCCGGATACGATCAATTCAATATGCTGTATGCCGATGCGCGTCTTTGGTTGAACAAGGGATGGGTTGATTATTATACTCCGCAATTATATTGGCCTGTCAATCAGATTCCGCAAAGTTTTCCGGTACTGCTTGGATGGTGGGCAAAAGAAAATACACAAAACAGAAATCTCTGGCCCGGAATGATCATCAGTCGTCCGCGAGACGAAAAGACCGCCGATGAAATATTCAATCAGATCATGATCACCCGAGGGATTGTTCCGGATGGACCAGGGCAAGTGCATTTCAGCATGAAATCATTTATGAGAGACAGCAGCGCGTTAAATCCGGTTTTAAAAAATGGACCGTATCAAAAACAGGCATTAGTTCCTACTTCACCGTGGCTTGATGATAAAGCACCATCAGCACCTATTGTCAATTCAAGCGTTGTTAATGATACAATGATAATTTCTTGGAGTCATAACAATACGAATGATATTTTCAGAACGGTTATTTATTCTCAATATGAGAATATGTGGAGTACGATCATT
>DMPG01000007.1 GCA_003456055.1 Bacteroidota bacterium
ATTTTTCATAAGCACTCCTGCTCTCAATCCCAAACATGTCAACATATTCTATGAAACAATAGACACTAAAAATGTTCATGGTGAGCAAGGCACAGCTTACGGTTTTTTTCATCCTTCGACGCATCCGCCTTTGGCGGATTTGCTCAGGATGACCGCTATTTCTGTGCCGCGTCGAACCATTTCATTACATCAAGACTACTCTTTGTAAAAATATTTCCTATATCTTTTTACTGATTTGAGACAAATACGAGAATAACGCATTCCATTCTTCCCGCGACAACCGTGTTACTTCCGATTTGAAGCCAAGGGTAACCGGATCAATGGAAACAATTCGGATAAACTCATCAACATTTTTATTGTTCACGGAATTCAATGCTGCTGCAATTTTGGTACTATTCACACATAACCGCCCGGCAAGCATTCCGCCAAGAGTTTCTTGTTTTGAACCGGTAATGGATTTGTTCACACCTGCCACATACACTGAATCACCCAGCGATTCCTGTTCGATCTTCATCATTGCAAGTCGGACAGGAATTTGCGGCGGCAACTGCGATCCCTTGGAAAGATTATATACTTTCTCCAGATCCATCAATTCCGACAGACTATCCAATGGATAATCGGCAGCAAACGTTCTCACAAAATGAATGATCGCAAAACGATCTTCTGCCGGAAGGTAATTGAACGACTGCATTCCGTTCAACACGATCCCTTCCTGAAGCGTCTTATACATATTTGAAATTTTTCTTCCGTTCTTCCATCCTTCAGCAGAATGAAAATTCCTTGGCTTCACAGCCATTGAAGCGCCGCTCGGTCCGTCACCCATTCCATTGTCGCCATGGCACGATGCGCAATTTGCTTTATATAGATTTGCTCCCTTATCAACCAATGCTTTCGATGTCGTCCCAACTTCAACTACATTCACCGGAGGGATCAATGCACCGCGCTGCATCGGAATATCTTGAATGAACTGTGTTGAATCCTTTATGATAAACGGAGCGGTCCCATTCTTCGAAACATCATTCATGTTCCAAAGATAATATGCCCCTAAAAATCCGGCGACCGTCAGAAAATAAATGTACGTCAATCCGAATAACCGTATCGGATTTTTCAACAGTTCTATAAAATCAATTTCATCTTTTAATTGCATTCTTTTCACACCTTACTATTTAGAGATGGAAATCAATACCGCGTTGTAATTTTGGATCGCCAATCGGTACCAAATTATGGTTCTTTGCCTGCTGCGCAAACGTCACCATGATCAGACCGATGCACAATATCGGAAAAGCAATTTCATAATAGCTGAACACCGGCGAATCATTATACGTCGGCATGACGAGCCAGTACAGATCNNCCAACGCTGCACCAATTTTCAATTTGACCGGATCCATTTTTGACGGACGGGAGACCAATAAGAAATACGGGATCCAAAAATGGATCAAGACGATAGCGACAGAAACATATTCCCATCCATTTTGCCAGCGATCAATGAACCAGAAATTCTCTTCCGGAAGATTTGCGTACCAGATCAGCATGAATTGACTGAATGCGATGTATGCCCAGAACGACAGTAATCCGAACATCAACGCACCAAAACTATACAAATGATTTTCGTTGATCCCTTTGAAGAAATATCCTTTGCCGCTGAAGTGAACCACCAGATAGGTGATCACTGAAAGAGCCGTGAGGATCGTTCCGGTAAAATAATAGACACCAAACATTGTTGAGAACCAATGCGGCTCCAGACTCATCAGCCAATCAAACGAGAAAACTGATACGGTGATCGCAAAGAGAGGGATAAATGCAGCGGCTAATCCGATATTTTTTCTTGTCCGTTTCTGGTCTTTGTCAACATCCTGCTTCAAAGAATTGCTCCTGAAAATATAATAGAACAATCCAACTATCCCGATGAACACAACAAATCTGATCGTGAAAAACTGAACATTCAAATATGGTTCTTTACTTTGTAAAATTGGATCCTTCGCAACAACATCCGCGTGGGTCCAATGGAACAGATCGTGCAATTGCAGGAACAACGGAATTGCCATTACGATCACCGGGATCAATAACATTCCTAAAAACTCGTTCACTCTTCGGAACGGTGTACTCCACACAGCACCGGCAATATATTCAAGCGCAATAAAGAAGATCGATCCTGCCGCAACACTGACAAGGAATGTAAAGCCGATAAGATTGTTGAACACTGCACGATGCGGGTCGGTCAGATACGAAATAACAGCCAGTGCAAGTCCGACAAGTGTGAGGGTCCATCCCAATTTTATAATATTCGAAGGAAGCTCTTTTTTCGGGTAGATCAATGTTTCGTGTGAAGCGCTCATCGTAGATCAGACTCCTTTGCATTGTACGCACGTTGCAGCGTACGAATGTATTTCACGACAGCCCAGCGTTCGTCCCGTGAAATTTGATATTGATATGCAGGCATAACATTTTGTCCGACAGTGATCGTATGGAAGATCGCACCGTCCGGCCAATTCCGAACTTTGTCTGAATGGAGTGTCGGCGGATTCGGGAATTGACCGGCCAAGCGGCTGTCCCCGCTTCCAAAATTTCCATGACATGGACTGCAGAACGTCAGATATTTTTTCTTCCCAAGCTCAAGCGTTGCTTTGCTGTTCAATAACGGATTGATCAGGAACTTTCCAATCGAATCGGCATTTGCACCAAGCGCGTACGGATACGGAATGAATCCGCGTGCAACTGTTCCCTGCACCGGCAGACGCATACTGTGTCCATCGCCAAAATATTCCGTCTTCTCCTGCACATCGAATCTCGGCTGCTCCATCATCCAATCGAACGGAGGAAGATACAATACTTTGTTGAAATACAGATATCCGCCCGCTGATGTCGCCAGCCCAATTCCAATCAGCAACAAAATAAATTTCGGATCGAACAACTGCGGTTTGAACGTTAAAAATTCTTCGCTGTAATAGACCGCTTCCACTTCTCCGCCGGTGCCCGTTAATAATTCCCGANNTAATAATTCACGAACCTTCTTCTCGTCAAATTTTTCATCAACAGCCTGCACCGTTACGCCGAACTTATTGGATGACACTTTTTTCATATACGGAGTGTCGTGCAGCGGGTGACTGGTATTCGGAAACTTGAAGAAGAATACGATCATTGCACCAACGGTGGAAAGAACGGCAAGCAGCACTGCAATTTCGTATGTTACCGGAACAAACGCAGGCCACGACCAATATGGTTTTCCGCCGATCACCTGAGGATAATCAACAATGGCGACCCACGATGCAAACGAGATCATTGCAACTGCGCCGAGAATACCGGCGAACAATGTGACAAATCCGAGTTTCGTTTCTTTCAATCCCATCGCTCCATCCAATCCATGGATCGGATACGGAGTGTGAACATCGAATTTCGTGTAACCCGCCTCTTTCACCGCTTTTGCAGCAGCAACAATATCATTCGGTGCAGAATATGTTGCGGAGATCGAATATAATTTCTTTTCCATTAGTGCGACGCTCCGTTTCCATTATGAGACGGTTGAGCGCCCGGAACAACTGCTTTAATTTCCGCCATTGCAATTGCCGGCAGGAACTTTACAAATAATAGAACAAGCGTGAAGAAGAGACCAAAACTTCCGATCAGCATACCGAAATCCCAGATCGTCGGATAGAACATTCCCCAGCTTGACGGAAGAAAATCTCTCGAAAGCGATGTAACGATAATGACAAATCGTTCGAACCACATTCCAATATTCACGAAGATCGCAAGAATGAATGATGCGAGCAACGATGTTCGGATCTTCTTCGACCAGAATAACTGCGGCGTTACTACGTTACAGGTAAACATGATCCAATACGCCCACCAGTATGGTCCAAATGCACGATTGATGAAGACAAATTTTTCGATCAGATTGCCGCTGTACCAAGCAATGAAGAACTCCGTCATATACGCATAACCGACCATCGTACCGGTAACAAGCATGATCTTGTTCATCTTTTCAATGGT
>DMPG01000072.1 GCA_003456055.1 Bacteroidota bacterium
GACCGAAAATCCATCGTTCGAAGTGATTTCACCGCTCCTATCCCGGATGCGTGTATTTGTCATGGAAGCGTTGGGGAAAGAATCACTTGATAACATTCTTGAACAGGCATTGCAACAGGATTCTATAATAACAAAATCTGCTGTTCAATTTGATGACAAAGAATATTTTTTCCTGTTATCCGGCGGCGATGCCCGCAAATTATTGAATGGACTTGAAATTGCATTTCAAATCTCCGATCCGGATGAACATGGAGTTCATCATTTAACAAAAGAAGTATTGGAAGAAGCGTTCCAGCGCCGCTATTCGTTGTATGATAAAAAGGGTGAACAGCATTACGATATCATTTCCGCATTTATAAAAAGTATGCGCGGCAGCGATCCGGATGCGACAGTGTATTGGCTAGCGAGAATGTTGGAAGGGGGCGAAGATCCGAAATTCATTGCACGACGAATGATCATACTCGCGTCGGAAGATATTGGCAATGCGGATCCGGTCGGACTGATGCTTGCAACCGATGCATTCACCGCCGTGGATTATGTTGGAATGCCTGAAGCGCGGATCATTCTTTCGCATACGGCAACGTATCTTGCTTCAGCGCCAAAAAGCAATGCTGCGTATTCTGCAATCTCGGAAGCAATGGGTGATGTCCGCAGACTCCCGAATCTTCCGGTGCCGCTTCATCTTCGCAACGCTCCTACAAAATTGATGAAGGACCTGAATTACGGTAAAGACTATAAATACGCACACGACCACGAAAAGAATTTTGCCGATCAGCAGCATCTTCCGGATCAATTGAAGAATAAAATCTATTATGAACCGACTGAGAATGGAAGAGAAAAACAGATCAAAGAACGTTTAGAAATTCTGTGGAAGAGAAGAAAGGAGAATCGATAAATGTTACGAATTGGACTTTTTCAACTTTCTGTTGGTTTGATCTTTCAGTTTTCACTTTCGCAGGACTTGTCGTGGGTGCCCACAAACGGACCGTATGGAAATGATGTCAGAGCAATTGCAGTTAATTCAAAAGGACATGTTTTCGTGGGAAGCGGATCAGCCGGACTGTTTTTCAGCTCCAATTCTGGTGAAGATTGGAATGCAATACCAAACACCATCATCGGAGGATATTCAGTCATATCTTTGATTGTCGATAAAAGCGACAATATTTATGCTGGATATGGATCTCAAGGAATATTCAAGACAACTAATAACGGAATGAGTTGGAATAAACTCTCTAATTTTTCAATAAAACAACTATACACCCTTTATATCGATCCCAAAGGGATACTTTTTGCAGGGACATCACAAAACGGAGTGTACCGATCAACTGATAATGGAGAAACGTGGATTGAATCGAACACAGGTCTTCCAGAATTCAATGTGCATTCTTTTACATCAGATTCGGCAGGAAATATCTATGCGGCTATTTCTTCTCATGGAATTTTTCGATCTACAGATTCCGGTGCGAATTGGTTGTCCGTAAAGCTTCTCGACCAATCTCAAAATATTCAAGCATTGGTGAAAAATAAAAAAGGGTATCTCTATGCTGCGATCACGAATGGAGGGATACTACGATCAAAAGATCATGGGCAAACTTGGAACCAACTAACAAATTCCACCGCACAATTTAATTCGATAGTAACCTTTGGACTTGGTGCAAATGGAGAAGTTTTTGCAGGAACCAGTGGTTCGGAAGCTCTTTTATTTAAATCACAAACAGATGGAAATTTATGGAATGTATGGAATTNNTTCCAGCATGCTATCAGTACAATGCCATTAATTCAAATTCTGAATACACCTTTGCTGCTGTTCAGCGAAATGGTTTATATAGACTTAAAAGCGGTGATTTTCAGTGGACACAAATTGGAACTCCAAATACGGCGGTCTTTTCATTAATTGTTGATCAAAGTAATAATTTGATAGCGGGTCTTGGAGGAGATGACATATTTCTATCNNATATGGATTTTTCCGGAAATCAAGCTATCAATTCGATTGGTATCCAAACGTCAAATAAATTATTAGTTGGGACACTGAGCGGTGATATTTTTAGAACCTCAGATTTTGGAATAACATGGGATGGTTGGGAAGCAGCAGTCCCAAGTACTGGTATTACAAGTTTTCTGAAGACGAATGAGGGAAAACTTTTAGTCGGGACAGATGGAAAAGGAGTTTATTATTTAAAAGCAGATGAATCAGGTTGGATGGAAATATCAAAGGGATTGTCCAATCAAATTGTGACATCTTTAACTCAACATACAAATGGCAATATTTTTGCTTCAACATTTGGCGGCGGTTTATTTGTCTCTACGAATGAAGGTACCTCGTGGGAAACGACCGGCCAAAAAACTGGACAACTACGAAAAGTTGCAGTTACAAAAGATGGTTTACTTTATATTGTTGAAAATAATGTCGGTATTTTAAGCTCAACCGATTTTGGGATAAGCTGGAGTAGGATCTTAACAGCTCCAGTTCGAGGATTGTTTATAAGCAAACATGGGTACGTATTTACGAGTTTAGGATATACCGATACTACCTCGAGTATCTATTTCTCAAAAAATAACGGTGTAAGTTGGGTTAAAAGTAATACACAAACGATTACTTCTGTAATTTCAAGTTTTGCAGAAGATAGTTTAGG
>DMPG01000043.1:0-431 GCA_003456055.1 Bacteroidota bacterium
GTAATAAAATCACAATCCATCAATGAATCAATTGGAAGAAACTGATCGCTTCGTGTCTTGCGCTCCAATGGCGGATCGTTTTGAAGTACTGTCATGCCCAACGCTGTAGCATATCGAACAACTTTTGACCCAACATTGCCTACACCAACGACTCCAATGGATTTACCACGCAACGAAAAAGATTTTTTTTGTGCAAGGCTTAGAAGTGCGGCAACAACATATTCTGCAACTGAATTGGCGTTGGAACCCGGAGCACTTGCAAATGTTCTTGAGGTTGAGTTTAGATATTCGATATCAACATGATCCGTTCCAATGGTTGCGCTGCCAACAAATCGCACGGCACTGCCATCAAGAAGGTCTTTCGTTACTTTTGTTTCAGATCGGATAATGAGTATCTCAGCATCATGCACTGATTCTTTAGTTATTGCTGA
>DMPG01000043.1:616-3294 GCA_003456055.1 Bacteroidota bacterium
CCAGTTCGTATGGAAGAACTCACCGCGCGGTTTATCAACGCGCTCATACGTGTGTGCACCAAAGTAATCGCGCTGTGCTTGAAGCAGATTAGCAGGGAGATTCTTATGACGATAACCATCGTAGAACGCCAGTGATGAACTCATGGATGGAACCGGAATCCCCATCATCGTAGCAGTGGCTACAACTTTTCGCCATGAATCCTGATAATTCTTCATCACTTTTTGGAAATATGAATCGAGGAGCAAGTTGATCAACTCAGGATTCTTGTCGTATGCTTCCTTGATCTTTCCCAGAAATGTACTGCGAATGATACAACCTCCGCGCCACAACAATGCAATACCGCCGTAATTAAGATCCCACTTATATTCTTTTGCTGCCTCTCTCATTAACATATAGCCTTGTGCATATGAAGTAAGTTTGGAAGCATACATCGCTTTGCGGATATCTTCTACGAATGCCTTTTTACCTGCAATTGCTTTTTTCTTTCCCGGTCCTTTTAAGATCTTAGAAGCTATGACTCGTTCATCCTTCACCGCTGAGAGACATCGGGCAAATACCGCTTCTGACACCATGGTCATTGGAATTCCAAGATCAAGCGCAGAGACACTTGTCCATTTTCCTGTTCCCTTTTGTCCGGCTGTGTCAAGAATCAGATCAACGGTATATTTTTTCTCCTCATTTTTGTATCCAAGAATATCTCGGGTTATTTCAATCAAATACGAACTAAGTTCTCCTTCATTCCACTTTGCAAACTCTTCGTGCATTTCTTTATTGGACATGCCAAGTCCTTCTTTCATTACTTGATAGCATTCGCAAATAAGTTGCATATCACCGTATTCAATACCATTGTGAACCATTTTCACAAAATGACCTGCTCCGTCATTGCCGACCCAATCGCAGCATGGTGTGCCGTCATCTACTTTTGCAGAAATTGCCTGGAAGATCGGTTTCACGGCAGGCCAAGCAGCGGCAGAACCGCCGGGCATAATGGAAGGACCTTTTAGTGCACCTTCTTCACCGCCGGAAACGCCCGTGCCGATAAATAAGAGACCTTTGCTTTCCAGATACTTTGTTCTTCTGATGGAATCAGGGAAGTGTGAATTTCCGCCGTCAATAATAATATCGCCTGGTTCGAGAAAAGGAATCAGCTGTTCAATGAATTCATCGACTGCTTTACCGGCTTTAACCATCAGCATAATCTTACGCGGTCGTTTTAGTGATGCAGCTAATTCTTTTATGGTATGTGTTCCGATAAATTTCTTCCCTGCGCCACGCCCCTGTACGAATTTATCGACTTTTTCCGTTGTTCGATTATAGACCGCTACGGTATATCCACGGCTTTCGATGTTAAGCACAAGATTTTCGCCCATGACCGCCAAGCCTACTAAACCGATATCACCTTTTTGTTCCATTGTAGTATCCTTCTTTTTTTATTTTAATATTCCCAATTATTTTATTTGAAACATTCTTTATAAGCCCACAACCCCAATGCAGGATTTGAGATGTAAAATATTTTTTCACCGTCTGGCATCGTGTTAAAACCATCGTTTAGTTTTTCAGTATTATACTTTGTTGTCATTTCATGTAAATCAGCATACTTGAAGTTTACACTTTCAATTTCTTGTTTTGTCAAATGCCCGGGGCAATAAGTGATCGAAAACCGACCTTCCGATGAACCATGAATTAAATGTGCAGCANNCTGCGGCTGAAAGATTGTTCTGCAAATCCTCATTTTTTTTGACGAAATCTAATACCTCAGGAGTTTTAACATATCCATATTTCCTGATCAATTTGTCGATAGTTGGATCTTCTCCGAATTCTTTCAATCCTGGAGCTATAACAATTAATTCACCGCCATCGGCGATAGCCATGCGGGTCCGATAAATACTTTTATTCCCAAGCCATGTCGATTTGAATTCATGAGGGTCAAGATAGACAACTACCTTATCTAACTGTTGATCTAGCATGACAAAATTCACCTCAAGAGATAATTTTGATGCAAGCAGAAAGCATTCAACATCGTCCCCGATATATAAGCCACGAACAACTAATTTTCCTGTTTCATCTTTTCCAACAACTGTCTGGATATAAATAATTGGCAGATGTTTTGCAAAATTATCTGAGGCGTAATTGAGAACTCGTCGAACGGGTGTGTCCGCCCTTCCCATGATCCGTTCCATACCATACGCTGCACCGAGAAAATGACTTTTATTGATCCCTTCCGATCCGCCCGTACCTACAAAAATATTTTTATTATAATTTGCCATACCGACAACTTCATGCGGAACAACTTGCCCGATTGAATAGATCACGTCGTAATTACCTTCCACCAATTCTTTATCGACTTGTGCCAGCCAGGGATATTGTACTTTGTGTTCAGATACTTCATCAACAAACTCAGCAGGTACTTCTCCTAAAGTTATAAGACCGTTTCTCCAATCATGNNATGTTCGATTTGTGAAGATGTCATTGGCGAGTGTGTACCAAGCGCAGGAAGAACTGCTTTAAGACGATCTTGATAATATTGATAAGTAAATACAGTCAACGGACCGGCATACGAATGAAACCGTGTTGCATCCGGTGGAATAGCGAGCGCTCGTTTTACATTTCCGATTTTTTCAAATACAGAATAGAGTGCACTGCGCAATTCTTCATCGGATAGAACTGTTCTGCTTGA
>DMPG01000332.1:0-340 GCA_003456055.1 Bacteroidota bacterium
TTCCTGAAATGAATCAGAAATGAACTTCAGGAAGATCAGTCCAAGCACCACATTTTTATATTCAGCTGCATCAATATTTTTACGGAGTTTATCTGCTGATTTGAACAGCATAGCTTCAAGATTGGGATTTGCCATGGGAGTCTTTCTGGGTTGTTCCTGTAATTGAAATGTTATGAGATTGGTTGATGACTATTCTCCGGCCTTACCGGACTTGATCCATGCGTCTATTTCAGACACTTGAAACCGCCACGATTTACCCACCTTATGACCCGGCAGGTCATTGTTTTTAAGAAGGCGGTAGATACTATCACGCTTGAGTGAAAGATAGACACAAAGCTCC
>DMPG01000332.1:375-1530 GCA_003456055.1 Bacteroidota bacterium
CTTAGAAATAAATGTCTGAAATTGTCTGATATTGTTATTGTGGGTAAAGTGGTGGTGAGGATGGAAAATGTTAATGAATCCACAGTGAATCACATGACCGTAACATAGAACATCATGAAATGGAATACATTTATGAATAGTACATTTTACCGGATTCACTCGTGATCGTGAAAATTTTCCCCTGAATAGCGGCGATTTTTTTGTATTTGGTACCCTTGCTATCTTTAAGGTTGTAATTGTTTGCTGCATTTCGGTCATATTTGCCACTCCTACTTATGCGAACTTTTATATCCTCCTTGGAAATTCGCGAGCTTGTACTACCACGAAATACATTGTCGTTATTGGTAAACGGTTCAACAAGAAGGGGATAGTCACATTGGTTACCTGTAAAGTTTGCCGTTAATGCAATATTGTCTTCAATAAACAAATCAGATAAAAACTCAGTTTCAAACTCAATCAAACCCTGTTGTTGAAGTGCTTTTAAGTATTTAATCAGTTTACGCTTGATATCAGGATTTCCATTACAGTCTATAAATAGTGCCGGAGAAATTTCGGTGCTTTTTATCCCAATTTCTGAAAAATCAATTCGTACCCGTTCACTTACCCAGTTCAGGAAAATATTGAGTTCTACCTGAGGCCATTCTTTAAGCTCTTTGTTCAGGCATATAATCCATTGTGGTGTTTTATCAAGTTGTAACCGCTTCTTCAACCAGTGATGTTTTTTCTCATTGGGTAGAAATTCAATTAGTAAAAATGTATTGATTAAGATCCCCTGAATATCCTTCAAGCTGGACAGTGGTTTCATCTTTTTTATCAGTGAGGAGTAAGTAGGGATGATATTTTTTATATCATCATGAGAAACGGTTCTGGGAACATAGCCAATTCTGGTTACAACGGTGAGAGCGGCTGATACAACATGTCTGTCAGTGATGTCTGCAACCTTCGATAGAAGAATTTTCTTAATTTTTAATTGTTCATCTACAGGAAGTTTTGATTGCTCAATGGAGCAGAATAAATCATAGAAATCAGACAATTTGATCTGATTCATAGCTCTGCTGTCTACCATAACAGAAAGCAACTTGCTGAAACCTAAAACCAGATTACTTAATGTTTCACCAACAAAAAATGGACAAGCATCAAGGCTGTTTTGCTGTT
>DMPG01000332.1:1537-1768 GCA_003456055.1 Bacteroidota bacterium
AAGCTGTATCCCTTGTAGTTTTCTGAGTTGAATTTCTCGTTTTAGATAGTTAAGAATAAGTACAATAAGGAGAATGTCGTAGAACCCATCTGTAGAATCGGTATTCAATTCTTCCAAAAGTTGATCTTCATATACAAACAGAGCATTCAGGTGATCAATAATAGTTATCAGGTCCTCAGTACAAAGAACTTTTAAAAACCCAGTTTTTAAGCCGTTGACCGCAGTTTTTTC
>DMPG01000332.1:1775-3783 GCA_003456055.1 Bacteroidota bacterium
AATCTCAATTGCTTCATCAATTTCTTCTGAGCACAGGAAATGTAAATCCTGCCCTTTTAACATTATTGAGGCTGAGAGCTTATTCTGATTTCGATGCAAACAGTCCAAAAGCGTCCTGAATTCTGCGACACCATAAAGCGGTGACTCATTCATTCCGTATCCAATCAGTTCATCCATAAATGAATTGACTCTACTGCTGTCTTGAGAGGTTATGTGTAAAATTCTGTCTGTTGTTTTCTTTGAGTTCATTAGTCCTTCTTAAAAAAACATAGCCGTATCACATTCAACTGCTTTCACTTACAAGGAAATTCAGTGTCCTTGGCACTTGGAATCAATTGGAGATTTGAGAAACGGTTTTTGTTTTGTACACATTATACATATCGTTCGAACGAGTGTTGAGGAAAATAAACGAATCCCCAGAATGTGCGGGGATTCTGGTGTACAAAATTATCAATAATATGAGGAATCAAATGGATACCTTCGAATTAGAAAATATTAAAAACAAGGAATTTGTTACAAGTAAAGAGCTTGCACAGATACTGGGTATTTCGGTGAAGACAATCACCAATAATTCACACAAGATTATTGGCAGATGTAAAATTGGTGGATCAGTGCGGTTCAATCTTCCAAAAGTGCTTTACCAATCTGCAACAAGGTAAGAATCTGTTTGGCGGTAATAAATGATGGCTGTTGCTACAAATCGTAGCTGCCAAGTGTTATCTTTTCCAAGCCCTGTTGATCGGTCTAAACAACAGGAAAAACAAATGATAAAAGGATTGAATTATACAATAGAACCGATCAACAATGAAACATTCCGTATCAAGTGTCAGATTAAACGAAACGGTGAGCCGTACCGAAAACAGGAAACATTTTCGGGGACTCGCAACAAAGCGATTCGAAGAGCCGAGGAAATTGTACGGGATTTGATGGATGAAGCAGAAAGAATTGAAACTTCTGGTCATCCAAGTTCTTTAACATTACTCAAAACATTTGGCGAAGGTGTCCAATTCTACAAAGAGAATGATAAGAAATGGTTCAGTAACAAGTGTCATCTTGACCGTGTGGAACGGGAATTTAAGGATACTCCAATTGATCAAGTTCAAGAGGCTTGTAAATCATTCTTGAAACTTCTTGAAGACACTTTTACAAGTAGAGGTGATGTTTATTCGCCTCACACTTTAAACCGATATATTGAGCGTGTTTGTCGTGTTGTGAACTTCTGCAAAGAAGAAAAACAAATTCCACCAAACACACAGTGTTCAATTAAAAAGTATCCGGTTGAACCCCGTGATATTGACATATCAGAAGAGGATATTACGGCATTGTTTGCTTCAATTCGTGAACATCGCCCGTATTTGCTTCCTATTGCGGAGTTTGCGGTCAAGGTTCCTTCACGGCTGGGTGAACTTCTGAAACTGGAAAAAGGTTCGGTGTCGCCCAATGATGAAACTGTGCGAATTAAAGCTAAAAACTCCAAGAATCGCAAAGGTGTAACGAAGCCGATACCGCCAAATTTGCATGGTTATTTTTCCAATGAAATACCGGACAATATAAAGAGTGCGTTCTTTCGGGTTGATCGAAATGGTGATACCGTGCCGCTAAAACGGTTTACTAAGGCGTGGCGTTATTGTGTCGAAATGTCAGGCATTGGAAAAGATATCCGGTTCCATGATCTGCGACACTATAGCAGTACACGAATGGTTAACAGTGGTATTCCTGAACGGCAGATCATGGATATAGCTGGATGGAAAACACCAATGCTTTCAACCTATTTTCACAAGGATAGTATAGAAGCATCAAAGAATGCTGTTCGGTTAATGAAGGAAGGAAAACTGTAGTCCTTGAGTTGTACCCTGAGTTGTACCCGAAGGCGGGAAAACAGGGGGTAAATCGGGAAAAAGTTCATTCTTGGATGTCAAGTCTTCAAAAGAAAAAAGGCTCATAAATCATTGATTTACAAACCTTTGTTTTGGAGGCGGCATCCAGATTCGAACTGGAGATACACGGT
>DMPG01000023.1:0-472 GCA_003456055.1 Bacteroidota bacterium
CCAAAATCCTTCGTGCGATGAAAGTCTTCCTTCCTTACGCGCTTCAAGATATCGAACCTTTGCATCGTCAATCCATTGCATCTGTTTCCGTCCGGAAAATTCCCACCAATACAATTCTGCAAGACAGATCCAGGCGCGGTCATCGACCCACGTTCCATTGTTCATTTGCTTTAGATCGTATTGATAAAGATATCGCTGAAGAAGGGAAGAGTCATTTGTTGCTTTGAAAAGATATGCATCACCAATTGCCCCATTCGCACCTTCCCAGCCCGGAGTATACACTTTGTAGAATTGCTTCCCAATAAGATACGAACGCTCGACCCATTTATTTTTGGATTGAACGTGATTAGTATCTTTGGAAATATTTGTATTAGATGTTTTGGTTTGGTTTGAACAAGAATATAGAAAGAGGAACAACAGAAAGTGATATATTTTCATGAGAATTATCGTATCGCTGACCTCCGGTCAGCGG
>DMPG01000023.1:527-10447 GCA_003456055.1 Bacteroidota bacterium
AATTTATTTTAGTATACCATCAATTGTATTGTAACTTACAGAATGATACCCCGGACGAGCTTTCGTGTATACTTCTTTTGCCCAGGCTTTACCTGAAGGAGTCTTTGCAAGCTCAACATATAATGGCTTGATAAGTTTTCGTCTTCCCACGTTCATCAAATAATTGCGCATTGGACCGAAAGCGGTTTCGTAATTCACTTTGATGCAGCGCTGGAACCATTCGCTTAATATCTCGGAATTTCCTGAGCGCGTAAAATAGAAAGCATAATCGAGTTCGATCACTTTTTCTAACCGAAGAGAATCGGGAAGGTTTCGTAAAAAATAGAGCCAATGATGTGTGGTCCATCCCTCTGTATTCAGTTTTGAAGCTTGAGTTCCATCCAAAAATGAATTCACTTGCATCAAGACTTTGTCAAATTCATCAGATTGTGGTTTTGGACAATTATCAGGTAGTCCGGGACCATACACCCACGATGAAATTTTTAACTTCTCCGTAAACGACCTGCTGTGTTTGATCTGGAAATGAGTGTCCAGTTTTTCAAGGAATTGTTCTGTCGTCATTGTGGAAAATGCATTCTCATTAAAATATGTTTTCAAAAAACTATCCCAGCGCTCGCGGCCGAATGTTTCTTCCATCAATCGTAAAAAGAAATAACCTTTGTTGTACGCAATATCAGTAACACCATCATCAGGATCACGGTTGAGAAGGTTCAGTTTCAAATGTGTATCAGGATTTTCTGCCCCCATATCTGCGATTGTGCTCTTGAGGTCTTTCAGCGTTAATGTTGCAAGCATCTCGGAATATGCTTTCCCATATACTTTTTCCATAATGCGGTGTTCAAAATAGACGGTAAATCCTTCGTTCACCCAGAAATCATTCCATGTTGCATTCGTTACAAGATTTCCGGACCACGAATGAGCAAGCTCATGTGCAACAAGAGCTACCAGCGATCGGTCGCCGGCAAGAATTGTCGGCGTCGCAAATGTTAACCGGGGATTTTCCATTCCTCCGAACGGAAAACTTGGAGGGAGGACAAGAAGATCATATCGTTCCCAGCGGTATGGTCCATACAACTCTTCAGCGGCCGAGATCATTTTTTCAATATCAACAAATTCATTCGCGGATTTTTCTATCATGCTTGGTTCTGCATAAACACCGCTGCGATTTCCCAATGGACGAAATTGAAGATCACCAATTGCAAGTGCCAACAAATACGATGGAATTGGCTGCTCCATTTCAAAAGAATAAACTCCATCAGATTTTTTTGTTCCTGAATTTCCGGATGCACTCATTACTGCAACAAGATCAGGTCGCGTGTGAATCGTTGCAGAGTAGGTCATTCGTACGCCGGGACCATCCATGCAGGGAACCCAGGTCCGAGCTAGAATTGCCTGTGACTGTGTGAACAAAAACGGTTTCTCTTTCCCTGATGTTTGTGATGGTTCCAGCCATTGTAACGCACCGGCATTTGGAGAGGTTCTGTAATAGATCTTAACCGACTTTGTCTTTGGTGTGATTACTATGGTAAGGGGTTTGCCAAGGAACTTCACTTCATCGCCAAGCGAGAATTTTGTCGGCATTTCCTTCTCATCAAGTGTTACTTTTTCGATCGTTAGATCGCGTGTATCGAGAACAAGTTTATTGGTCTTCTTTTTGTGATTGAGCATAAGCATCGCGTGACCGGAAATGATCTTTGTCTCAAAATTTACTGATAGTTCTAACCCGAGATGCTTTACGGACACTTCAGTCGAATTTGCAAACGAATGAATGTCGCTATTAGTATGCTGTTGTTTTTGTGCTATTGACATGGTCAACACCAAGGTTGTGAAGAAAAAGAAATAGATAATTCTCATGTTCGTTCCTATTATTTAAAATTCTATTAAACAATATACAAAATTCAGGCTTTGATTTTCATTCATTTTTAATCACAGACAATATTGTCGTTTGTATGGTGCAAAATTACTGACTATTTTAAATTGCGGGCGTGAGAAAAATATGACAGTAGAAATGATGAATAAATCCGCACATTTTCCTTAATTTCTTCGGAACTAATGACAGTGTGAACCAACGAGCAAAGCAATAATATTCCAAGGGTGTCAATTATGGAATTAAAATATCTTCACGGCAAAATTAAACGATTGATCTTCGGAAAAGAGGATCATTTGCCATTGGAACGAAGAATTCAAATCCTTCTTACGTTCTTGACAGCGATTATCATATTTCTGGGATTTGTGTTTAACATTCTTTACAAAATGAATGGATGGTTCACATTATTAACTGCAATAGCGACGATTGTAGTGATTGTATTTTTTGTAATTGCTCGAAATTCCAATAATTATCAACGGTCAATATTTCCGCTGTTTTTAGTCTCAGTATTCTTATTATCGATCGGTTGGTTTCTTAATGCCGGATATGATGGTACGATGAGTAATCTCATCTTCGTATATTTTTTGGCATCGTACGCGATTATAAAACCAAAATATAGGTCACTAGTTTTTCTGTCGTTCTTGGCAATGTCGTCCGCATTGATAGTGATTCAATATTCTTACCCGGCACTTGTCATTCCATATGATAATAATGAGCAACGTTTTCTTGATCTATTGTCTGCGAATATTTTGTATTTCTTCCTTTTCTATTTTTTCATTGATATCATCGTTAAAAATTATGCAAATGAGAATAAAGAAATAGCATCGATCAACGAAGAATTGAGAAATAAGAACAAAGAGATCGTTGAAAATAATTTGAGGATAGAGGAAAGTGAAGAAAAATATAGAGTAATAACGCAATCCACAGTAGATGTTATCTTTATGCTTGACCAATCAGGAAAACTCCTATTCATTAATGATAGCTTAGGAAAATATTTTGGATATACCCCCGAAGAATTGGTTGGTAAATCATTCACCGAAATTGTGCCAGCGGAGGAGGTGCCGAATTATATTCTACAATTAAAGAATATATTTTTACACAAAGAAGTGACCAATTTTATTACCCAAATATATAATAAAGATAGAAACCTTATTGATGTGGAAATTAATGGGAAGTTAATAAAACGGAATGGAGAACATGTTGGTTTAGGAACAATTCGAGAAATATCAGAACGCAAACGAGCAGAAGAAGCACTGAAGGAAAGCGAAACGAAGTTTCATGAACTCTATTTGTTACAACGGTTGATGAGCGATACCATGCCCGATTTGATCTGGGCAAAAGATCTCCACAATAAATATATCTTTGCCAATAAAGCAATGTGTGAAAAGCTTTTAAATGCAACAGATACTTCGGAACCAATCGGCAAAAACGATCTTTTCTTTGCACTGCGAGAACGTAATTCACATCCGGATGATCCACAATGGCATACGTTTGGGGAAATGTGTCGGGATTCGGATACAGTAACGTTGAAAGAAATGAAAGAGATGCAGTTTGACGAATATGGGAATGTTAAAGGAAAGTTCCTTTTTCTTGATGTCCGGAAAGCTCCCTTGTTTAATAGCGAAGGGAAACTTATTGGAGTTGTAGGATCGGCACGAGATGTTACCGAACAAAGAGAAGCGGAGGAGGCTCTTTCCAATGAACGAACTTTGCTTCGCACGATCATCGATTTAATTCCGGATGCAATATATGCGAAAGATCTTGAAGGACGGAAAATACTCGCCAACCCAACCGAAGTTCATCTGACTGGAAAACAATCAGAACATGAAGTGGTAGGAAAAACTGATTTTGACCTTTATCCCAAAGAACAAGCAGAAATATTTTTTAAGGACGACCAATCCATTATCCAGTCTGGAATACCAATGCTCGATATTGAGAGAACCATAAAGGATGGTGCAGGAAAAATTTATTCAATGTTGGGATCAAAGGTACCATTAAAAGATGTACATGGGAAAATTATCGGAATTGTAGGATTAAACCATGATATCACCGAACGAAAACTTGTAGAGGAAGCACTGCATTTATCGGAAAAACGTCTAAAAAATGTTATAGAGAATTCGCCGGATACCATCTATACCATTGATCTAACAACCGGAAAAGCTAACACGCTGAACCGAATTAATTTCTATGGATACACGAAACAAGAATTAGAATCCAACGAGTCTATTCTTCACACCATCTATCCAAACGATCTTACATTTGTAATGGACAACTGGAAAGAGATGATAGCAGGGAAGAGCACAAAACCAATTGAATACAGGATACTGAAAAAGGATGGAGATATCGTTTGGATCGGTCAACGCATTTCAGTGATGATTCGAAATGAGGATAATACACCCAAACAAATTTTGGTTACACTCAGCGACATTAATGATCGCAAGCGCATTGAAGAATCGCTGCGAACAAGCGAAGAACGTCAGCGGTTTATCCTTGAATCGATGCCGGTTGCCATTTACACTTCGCCGGTTGATTCAGAATTGGACACAGCGTGGATTAGCGGAGATGTTAAAAAAATTACCGGATTTGAAATTCATGAATATCTTTCGGAGAATGATTTTTGGCGTAAGCGACTGCATCCGGACGATAAGGAAAGAATTTTAAACGCCTATAGAAAAATATCATTGAGTGGTGAGCTAATTCTTGAGTATCGTTGGCAATGCAAGGATGGCCAATATTATTGGTTCCAGGACAGATCGGTGATTCGAGAAAACGAATCTCGAAAAGAGTACTTAGGAGTTATCATTGACATTACTAAAAGCAAACTTCTTGAAAATGAAATACATGAAAAAGAAATACTGTATCGCAACATTGTTGAAAATCTTCATCAATCGTATTACGAAGCAGATGGGCGTGCGATATTTACCTATTGTAATCCGGAGCTGATCACTATTAGCGGTTATACCGAAAAAGAACTGGTTGGGAAAAGTTTGTTGAGAATTGTTGCCAAAGAACATCGTGCTCGCGTTACAGAGTTATACATTCAATGGAAAAAAGAAAAACGGACAAAAACATCACTTGAATTTTTAGCTCAAAAGAAAAATGGAGATAAATTCTGGGTTGAACAAAACACGCAATATGAATTTGATGAACAAGGTCGTTTTATCAAGGGGACTAGTATCGTCAAGGATATTCATGAACGGAAATTGACAGAAGAAGCACTGCGAGAATCTGAAATATTTTTCCGGTCAGTATGGGAACACTCTGCCAGCGGTATGCGCCTCACCGATGAATATGGAACTGTGATCACCGTTAATCAAGCGTTTTGTACCATGGTTGGAAAAACCGAAAAGGAAATGGTAGGTTCCAGTTTTTCTATTATCTATTCAGAAAAAGAACGTTCGAGTATCATACGAAAACATCAAGAGCGTTTTTCTGCACGAACGGTTCCCGAATTAGTTGAAAAAGAATTGCTGCTGTGGAATGGAAAGACAACGTGGTTCGAAATTTTAAATTCATTTATTGAATTTGGGGAGTCAAAGACATTGCTGCTTGGTATATTCACTGATATTACCGAACGCAAAAACTCAGAACAAATTATCCGTGATGTGCAGCGGCGGGAAAGTCTTGGTGTGCTTGCCGGCGGTATTGCGCACGATTTTAATAATCTGCTTACGTCAATGATGGGGAATGTATCTCTTGCTAAAGCACGAGTCCCGATTGATCACCCGTCAGTACAAAATCTGGATAGAGCAATGATGGCAGTTGAACGTGCCGCTACTCTTACAAAACAAATGCTTGCCTATTCCGGGAAAGGGCGATTCCAGATCATTCCGATCGATCTCGTAAAGGTGGTGCAAGATCATATCGACCTCTTTGAATCTTCGTTGCCGAAGAATATAGAATTCGTAACACATCTTGCGCCAACACCGGTCATGATAAAAGGAGACCCGGGACAGATTGAGCAAATTGTTATGAATGTGATCATCAATGGCGGTGAACNNGAAGCAATTGGAGAAAAACAAGGAATTGTCGATATTAATGTTTCAATAATAAGCATCTCCGGCGAAGAATTGATATCTTACGGTCGATTGAACGATCAGGTATTGAAAACCGGTGAGTATGCATTGTTCAAAGTATCGGATAATGGTACTGGAATGAATGATGAAACCATAACAAAGATATTCGATCCATTCTTTACCACAAAATTTGTCGGCCGCGGATTAGGACTTTCTGCTGTGTTAGGAATTATCCGCGGACATAACGGAGGAATTACTGTAAACAGTAAGGAAGGTGAAGGAACAACAGTTCAAGTAGTGTTACCTTTGTTTATATCAGAAGTTAGTTCAACTCAGAAGAAAAATCGTATTATGAAACAAAAAACTCAATCTCCTACAGTGTTGGTAATTGATGATGAACAATATGTCATTGATTTAATAGATGAAATTCTTGAGGTTGAACATTATCAGCGGTATTTAGCAACCGATCCTGTAAAAGGGGTAAAGTTATTCAAAGAGCATTGGCAAACGATCGATGTAGTTATTTTGGATTATTCGATGCCCAAAATGAATGGGAAAGAAGTGATGATCGAATTAAGGGAAACAGATCCGAATGTTAAAGTAATCATATCGTCTGGATATTCTGTAGAAGAACTGAATCATCTGATGGGTAATATTAAACCGAGTGCCATCATTCAAAAGCCGAATAGTCCGGATGCTTTAATGTCGATCATCAACAAAGTGCTGAATGTCTCATAATTGAATTCCAAAAAACCATATCTTAACCCTCTTTTCTGCCGGTCCCGAAGGAACCTCTTTGGTACAGGCAGGTGCTCGGCTTGAGAATGATTATTCGCTTTTCGGATACCATTCTTTTGGATTAATATCAGACATGGCTTGATACCCTAAAAGATAGACCGTACATTAATTCATTCGTTGGAACAAACCTCAGAAAAAACTGGTTCATAGATAACAAATATTTTTTTAGGTGGAGAAAGGCATCGCTGTATTTTTTGTGATATGAATTATTTACCAATTGCATTATTCTTCTTCGGACATTGGTTCCTGTCATTATTCAGTCAAACATTTTTTCTTCACCGGTATTCCGCCCACAAGATGTTCACGATGAACAAATTCTGGGAGCGCTTCTTCTATCTGTTCACATTTATCACGCAAGGGTCATCCTTCTTGAATCCGCGGGCGTATGCGATCATGCACCGAATGCATCATGCATACAGTGATACCGATAAAGATCCGCATTCGCCTCATTATTTTAAAAGTATGTTCCAAATGATGATGAAAACAAAGGATATCTATCTTGATATTCTTCTTAGAAAAGTCGATTCTCCGATAAATTTTGAGAAAGATGTTCCCGAGTGGAAATGGCTCGACAAACTCTCCAGCTGGTGGACGCCGAGAATTGCCTGGGGATTTGTGTATGTTCTCTTCTATGTTTTCTTTGCAACAGAATGGTGGATGTTTCTTTTGCTGCCGATCCACTTTGTGATGGGACCGATCCACGGAGGAATTGTAAATTGGTTTGGACATAAATTAGGATATGTGAACTACAAAGAT
Organism: Bacteroidota bacterium; assembly: GCA_003456055.1. Classification (GTDB taxonomy): domain Bacteria; phylum Bacteroidota; class Ignavibacteria; order UBA10030; family UBA8401; genus UBA8401. The sequence goes on from DMPG01000023.1 coordinate 7,965, forward strand.
ACCGGTGATCAATCCAGGAATACACTTCCGCTGGACTTTGTCACATTCGGCGAATTATTTCAGAACAATCATCATCGATTTCCCAACAGTGCAAATTTTGCAAAAAAATGGTTCGAGTTCGATCCAACATACCCGCTGATGAAACTGCTGGAGTGGATGAAGATCATTAAGTTCACACGAGTTTCCAATAACTAAAAATTGATAGTCCCTGATCAAATATCAAGGATTTTTCGTTTAAATAGTTGAACTTTCTATGGCGCATTAGCGTTTTGAAGGTATAATAAAGGAAAAACGATGAAAAACTTTCTGATTTTAATTTTTACAGCTGTTTTTGTTTGGGTAACGTACGTTGTTATTGATACTAGTTTCCAAAGCAACCTATTCAAGGAATGGAATTATCTGAAGACTATTCCATGGATGCAGGCAACACTATGGGACTTTTATGCTAATATCTTTGTGCTGTTAATTTGGGTCTATTATAAAGAGTCGAGTATTGCCGTAAAAGGATTATGGACGGTATTGTTCATTACTCTCGGAAGCATTGCGGTTACCGGTTACGTGCTGATTCAATTGTTCAAGCTAAAACCAGGTGAAGGTTTAGAGAAAGTGTTCCAAAAAAATGCTTAATACATTATTACTACATTCGCTCTACGGATTTGGTCTTGTCTTTACGATGATGTGTCTGTTGTGGCTTATTTATCGTGCGACGAACAAACCAATGATTGTTGATGCCGGCTGGGGATTTGGTCTTGCGTTCATCATTATGTTCTATGCATACCTGGGCGATGGAGATGTAACACGTAGGTTCCTTATTGGTGCTATGGCGGCCATTTGGGGAATTCGTCTCGGATCATATTTACTCTTCACACGCGTGCTTGGTCATCATCACGATGCACGCTACGATATGCTTGAGAAAGAGTGGGGGAAGAATATTCCGTTTCGATATTTTCTCTTCTATCAATATCAGGCGTTCGCAATTGTACTGGTAACTGTACAGTTCATCGTCATTGCCAATAATCCATTGAACCAAATCTTTCTGTTGGAATATGTTGGAATTGGGATCTGGTTTGTTTCAGTGATTGGCCAAACAGTGTCTGATGCACAATTGAATTCATTCAAGAATAATCCTGCGAACAAAGGAAAGGTTTGTCAGGTTGGTCTTTGGAATTATACCCGTCATCCTAATTATTTCTTTGAATGGTTGATCTGGATGGCATTCCTCGTCTTTGCGTTAGCATCCGAAGGAGGATGGATCGCAATATTTGCCCCAGGAATCATGCTTTATTTGCTTCTTCGAGTAACCGGGATTCCATTGACTGAAAAAAATGCGATCACATCGAAAGGTGATCTGTATCGCGAATACCAGAGAACAACAAGCGCATTCATTCCGTGGTTCAAGAAACAGTAGCCGCCACCCTGAGCAATTCCGTCAAAGACGGATGCCTCGAAGGGTCTCTATAGTATACCATCCTTCTATGCATCCGTCCCGATAAGATCGGGACCCGCTTACTCAGGTCCGAAGAACATTTTTGGAGATGAACATCGCAACTCCATTCATATAAAAATAAAATAAATATGATCTCTACTCTGCTTGAAAAAAATATCCTTCCCGATTGGATCATTCGAATCGGTATTCGCCGTTTGCTTGCTCAACGCCTGCGCGATGAACAAAAAGAAAACGCATTTGAACAGCAAGATCATCTTATGAAGCTCATCGATTTTCTTAAAGCGAGTCCGATTGCAGTCAATACTCACGATGCGAATGAACAGCATTATGAAGTCCCGACCGAATTTTTCCAACTCGTGATGGGCAAGCATATGAAGTACAGCTCAGGATATTGGAAACATGATAATGTTTCATTCGATCAATCCGAAGAAGATATGCTAGAGATGACGACCGAGCGGGCCGAGTTGAAGGATGGAATGAACATTCTAGAGCTTGGATGCGGATGGGGTTCGCTCTCGTTATTTATGGCGCAAAAATATCCAAATGCCAAGATCACGGGTGTCTCTAATTCTGCAACACAAAAGGAATATATCGATACGGAAGCAAAAAAAAGGGGATTGAGCAATCTCGCCATCATCACGGCGGATATGAATGCGTTCGAGACTAAAAATAAGTTTGACAGAATTGTATCGGTCGAAATGTTCGAGCATATGCGGAACTATGAGAAACTGCTAGAGAAGGTGTCATCATTTCTTGTTGAAGGCGGAAAATTGTTCGTTCATATCTTCACACATAAAACATATGCGTACCTGTTTGAAGTGAAGGATGATACCGACTGGATGTCCAAATATTTTTTCACCGGCGGTATCATGCCAAGCGATGATCTGCTGCTCTATTTCCCCAAACACATTGCAATTGAAAAACACTGGCATGTTCCCGGAATTCACTACGCTAAAACCAGTGAGATGTGGCTGAAAAATATGGATAAAAATGAATCAGCGATTAGAAAAATATTCTCTGCAACATATGGTGAAGA
>DMPG01000079.1 GCA_003456055.1 Bacteroidota bacterium
CAAGATTAAAAGCATATATTGCACGCAACTACTGGAACAATGAAGGTTGGTATTCCGTATTACTTGGCATTGATCATCAAGTGACAAAAGCGATGAGTTTGTTCCCTGAAGCTGAAAAATTTGCGCGACTTAATTAACAAAGCAGAAAGTATTTGTGTATCCTTCGCATTTTAAAAAAATATTCATATGCAGTGCTTGTATAGCACTGCTTTTAATTGTTCTTGCTCCTACAGTAACACGTACTCCAATTGAAGCAAAAGAAATTGAAACATTTCAGTATGAGATTCCTGCTGAAAATTCCATGTTCCAAATAGGTGAAGAACTGCAATACAATGTCAGTTATTCTATCTTTGACATTGGTCTTGTAAAAATGCAGGTGTTAGATACAGCAACAAAAAATGGTATAAAAATCTTTAAAGCGAAGTGCTACCTAGACTCATATAGTGGGCTACCGTTTGTAGATCTTCATCAGGTCTTTTACAGTGAAATGGATGTTGACGCAATTGCTCAATTATTCGTTGCACATACTACATCGAAACCTCAAGAGATGCCGTATTTCAAATATTCGTTTGATTACAAAAAATACATGGTTTCCTATCAATACGGTGTTGAGCCCAAGGGTTATATTACTAAATCAGGTGAAGAACCAATTACTGATAAACAGCTTGATGGACTGTCTCTATTTTATTATGCACGCAACAATTTTCGCCAGGTAAAAAAGTATTCGATGTCGGCTTTTGTCAGTGAGAAGTCCTATAAGACTCATTTCAATTTTATGAACAAATTGGGATCACAAGAAATTGATGCAGTAAAATATCCTGTTGAAACAATTGAGTTTGACGGATCATCCGAATTTACAGGCGTATATGGTTTGACTGGATATTTTCGTGGGTTTTTCAGCAATGATGAATCGGGAATTCCTATCGTAGCAAAAATGAAAGTAATTCTTGGAAGCGTTCATATTGAGTTGATAAAATGGACACGACCGGGATGGGTTCCTCCAAAGGTGAAAAATTAAATGGGAATTATTACGTACCAAGGTATTACTCCTACGATTGATCCATCCGTTTTCATTGCTGATGGTGTTCATATCATCGGTGATGTCGAGATCGGAAAAGATTCGAGTGTTTGGTATAATACTGTTATTCGCGGAGATGTGAATTTCATTCGGATTGGTGAACGAACCAATATTCAAGATAACACAGTTGTTCACGTCACAAACAAGAAATTTCCTACTCATATTGGTAGTAATGTGACTATTGGTCACAGCGCTGTAATTCACGCTTGCACTATTAATGATTATTCTTTAATTGGTATGGGTGCTATAGTATTAGATGATGCAAAAGTTGGCCCTTTTGCATTAGTGGCTGCAGGTGCTGTTGTGACCATGGGAATGGTAATTCCGGAAGGGATGCTTGCGGCGGGAGTTCCTGCAAAAATCATTCGCACATTAACGGATGATGAACGAAAATTCCTGATCAAATCTGCTCAAAATTATATTGATTATGTTGCAACGTATCGGTAGAAAAATTTTGACTATGAACAGCCCTAAAGGAATATTATTATGAAATTAAAGTTTTGGGGAGTTCGTGGTTCAATTCCGACTCCGGGTAAAAGCACGGTGAAGTATGGTGGAAATACTCCATCGCTCGAACTTANNGTTTGGATAACGATGAATTGATCATTCTCGATGCAGGAACCGGTATTCGAAATTTAGGTGATCATCTTATCGCGAATGGTGAGTCAATTCGTGCCTACATTCTTATTACCCATCCTCACTGGGACCATATTCAAGGATTTCCATTTTTCAAACCTGCGTTTGTTTCTGGTAACGAAATCACCGTGATTGGAACGGATAGGGAAGAAATAGATCTACAGCACATCATTGCCGATCAGATGAAGAAAATATATTTCCCTATCCAACTCAATGAATTAAAGGCAAAGATTCATTTTCGAAGCATCAGAGAAGAAGAATTTAATATTTTTGATGCTCATGTAAAAACGTTATATGTTAATCATCCGGGATATACGGTTGCTTATAGGATTGATTATAAAGGTAAATCGCTGGTATATGTAAGCGATAATGAACCGTTTGACAAAGAATCAGCAACTCGAATGACGAATTTTGAACCAATCGTTTTGAAAAAATTTCTTGAACAAAAAGGAGATCCGAATCAACGGCTTGTAGATTTTATTCAAGGTGCGGATGTTTTGATTCATGATGCAACGTATACTCCCGAAGAATATGTTGATAAAGTTGGATGGGGGCATTCTCATTACCTGTTCACACTAAAACTTGCAAACGAGGCAAATGTCAAGCATTGCGTTCTTTTTCATCATGAACCAAACAGGACCGACGAAAACATTGATAGAATTCTCGAAAAATGCAGATATGAAATAAAACAGAAAAAATTTACTTTTGAGTGCACGGCTGCTTATGAAGGACTTGAGATTTCTTGGTAATTAACGAAAAACTTGACTTCCATACTAACCTCTCTCTATATTTGTACAGACCTGATGCTCATTTGAACATTCACACTATAACATATTGCAGTGAGACATCGAACCCCAATCAATTGCGACGGGGTTTTTCTGTTTGAAGGATATTTCGTATGAAATCAACATTGGCTAAAGCCGACATAAAAAAAATTGGAAAGATCCTTGGTGTTGAAGCAAAACTAAGAGGAAATAACTTCCGATTTGAAATGGCAAACAACAAAGAAAATCGTCAGTTGGCCTTGGAAATCTATCCGAATATTTCAATTGGAAAGAAAAAAGGAAATCTTGTTTCAGCGTACACACATAATACTCATTTTCAACTTCAATTTTGCAGTGGATATGTTGTCAGTGAAGACGTTGGTGAAGTGACATTTATTGGAGAAACAAAAGATAAAGTGTCCGCAATTATTGTCGAGAAAGAAGGTGGCTGTACATTTTATGCCAATGTTGACCGTTCGATTCTTTCAGGAGACTATCGGATGTTGAGTATTGATGTAATGCTTGCTGGTATTGCACTTTCTCTTACGCAGGACGACTCAAAAACAAAAAAGAAATGATCGCAGTAGATTTAACAAAAGCGTATAAGGATATTCCTTTTTCGGGATCTGCTGTAAAACACATTGCTCAATTTGTTTGTAAAAAAGAGAAAATAATTCATGCGGAGCTCTCGTTTGTTTTCGTCAATGATAAGACGATCCGGGCGATAAATAAAAAATATTTGCATCACGATTATGTAACTGATGTTATAACATTTTCGTTTGAGCCAAAAGCGATAAGTGCCGAAATCTATATCAACACGCAACAGGCAAAACGTCAGTCGAAAGAGAATCATGTAACAGTAAAAAACGAGATAACACGTCTTGTTGTACACGGTACACTGCACGCAATTGGATATACCGATACCACCATGGTTGCACAAAAGAAGATGAATTTAATTCAGGAACGATATATATCAGAATTGAGTTTGCAAGAGAAAAAGAAGGAAAAGAATGCAAGAAAAAATAGTTGAAATTTTAATGTATCTCATAGGTGAATTGCGAAACA
>DMPG01000061.1:0-3336 GCA_003456055.1 Bacteroidota bacterium
CGGTCAACGTATGGAATCACTTGCTGGTAACTCGTCATATGCTCGCAATGTTTTTCAAAACATCGATGCAAGTATCCCAAATGGGGAACGACGTCCATAACGATCTCGCCGTCCAGCACAACTTCGAGGCGCAGCACACCGTGGGTTGACGGATGCTGAGGTCCCATATTGACAACCATTTCTTCCGTCCGTAAAGACCTTCCGGTGCTTGTCCGTGCTTCCGATTTTGGTGTTGATGCTATTTCAAGTGTTGATTCATTCATTTTCGTTTTATCTTTTCACCGCTGAGAACGCGGAGGTCGCAAAGTTAGCATTTCAAAAATTCTCCTCAGCGTTCTCTGCGAACTCTGCGGTATTCATACAACTTAATACGGAACTTTCATTCCATTATAGAATTCAGGTGTTTGGTAATCCTTGCGCAACGGATGTCCTACCCAATCATCTGGGAGTAAAATTCTTCGCTGATCGGGATGATTGACAAAATTTATTCCATACATATCGAATGCTTCCCGTTCATGCCAATTTGCCGTTTTCCAAATTGATTCAACCGATTGCACGTTTGGTGTTTCAGTCGGAACTTCAACTTTTAAAACAATCTTATGCTTGAACGTCATCGAATAGAGATGATACACAACGCCAAGTTTCCCTTTGTAATCCACTCCTGATAAGCAGGAAAGATAATCGAATTGAAATCGCTCATCGTTCATTAAAAAAGCAGCGACGTCATGGATCCTTTCAGGTTGGATCTTAATGGACGGGTCGATCACGTTCTCAAGTTTTGCTTCGAGAACTGCTTCGCCATATTGGACTTTTATCACATCGTAAATTTCTTGTGCTGTCATATATTTTTTTGAAGTTGACCGTCACTTTGAAAGTAACGGTCAACTATTATAATAAAGTTACACTGCTTTTTTCTTCGCTAAACTTTCGTTGCGGATCTTTTCCTGCAACTTGATCAATCCTTCCAGCAACGCTTCGGGCCGGGGAGGACAGCCGGGAACATACACATCAACCGGAATCACACGGTCAACTCCTTTTAGAACGTGATAACCGTGTTCCCAATACGGACCGCCGCAGTTTGAGCAGCTTCCCATCGAGATCACGTAACGGGGTTCGGGCATCTGATCGTACAAACGTTTAATTCTCGAAGCCATTTTCAATGTCACTGTTCCGGAGACGATCATCACATCGCACTGACGAGGGGTTGCCCGGGGAATCACTCCGAAACGCATCATATCGAAATTGGATGCGGAAGCAGCCATCATTTCAATGGCACAGCATGCAAGGCCGAATTGCATTTGGTAGAGCGAAGAAAGCCGCGCCCAGTTCAGCAACTTATCCATTGTTGTCACAACCACATTTGAATTTTCAAATTTTTGATCGAGAAGACCCATACAATTTTTTGACTTTCACTTAGTAAAGTTTACGGTACCACAACTTCTTCTTGTTCTTCAAATATCGATTTTTTTGCTTTGACAAAAAATTCGGGGATCGGTTTATCCCATTCAAGATCACCTTTCATCCACACATATGCGTAACCGACAATCAGGATCGCAAGGAAGAACACCATTTCAAGGAATGCGAACATTCCAAAATTTTTGAATACCATCGCCCACGGAAAAAGAAAGATCACTTCTACTTCGAACACAAGAAAGATCAGCGCAACAACATAGAACCGAATATTAAATTTTATCCGCGATTCGCCGATCGGTTCTTCACCGCACTCATAGGTTGAAAGTTTTTGTTGATACGGACGGTTGGGACGAAGTAACCAGGAAGCGATGAGTCCGGCAGCGGTGAAGACTGCGCCGACGATGAAGAAGGCAAGGATGCGGCCAAAATCTGTAAGCATAATTTTAAGAGTCGGTGTTATTTAAAAATAAAAACTGCATCGTAAAGTGAAATGAACCTCTACGATGCAGTTACTATCCAATAAGGAAAAACGTACTGACTATCCGCGAAGTTCTTCCAAGAACCGTTCTGCATCTCGTGCTGCCGCAGAACTCGAATGTTCTTTTTTGATCAACTTATAGAGTTCAATTGCTTGTTCTTTGTTTCCGGATTTCGCAAAATTTCGAGCTGCGTTCGACAGATATTCCGCCGCATTCGGATCGTTCGCATTCGACTTGCCGGCTTTCTCAAAATATTTCGCTGCATCGGCAAAATTCGATTTCACTTCGTAACAGGCGGCAACGCCTGCAACACGCGATGCTTCTAAGATCGGTGCGTCAAGACTTGCACCATCATACAACTCAAGAGCTTTATCGAATTCACCGGTATTGAAATAACTATTTGCCAGATAAAATTTTGCGATGTTACCGTATTTCGTTGAACCGTAATCGCTCACGATTGCCAGCAACCCGCGAACATTCTTTTCCGGCAAACCGTTGATCGCCAATTGGTATTGTCCGTTATCGTAATACGAAAAAACNNTAAAACCAACCAACCGCAACAATAGCAACAATTGCTATGCCAATATTGAAGATTATTTTTTTATTTGTTTCATACCACGATAGTGCATTTTCATACGTAGTTATGATGTCATCCTGTTTCTTTACTCGTTTTGCTAGTTCTTTTTGCTTTTTTAACATTGTCGTATCAAATCAAAAATGAAAAAATGTGAATTATTTGTCTCAAATATACGAAAGTTGAACGCATTCAGCAAGGATTCTTATACACGTTCATCAATAAAATCATGCTCCTCGGCACGGACAACAAGAACCGGACATGGAGATTTTCGGATAATTTTCTCCGCTGTACTGCCGAATAAAATATGCTCAACACCCGTCGTGCCATGCGTTGCAACAATAATTAAGTCGATATTTTTTTTCTGAGCATACGATGTAATTTCAATGAATGGAATTCCCGAATCAACAACTGAATATGACTGAACCGTTGAAGGAACGAGAGTTGCGATCAATTCACGCATTTCCTCCGCAGCTTTTTCCTGCAATTCTTTTTCCACATTCGGAAAACCTACTTGACCAAATCCAAAATCCGATGGATAGATCGTCGGCTCAACAACATACATCAATATCAGTGTTGCGTTGAATTGCTTGGCAAAAGGAATTGCNNGTTTTTAATCCGATCACAGATTTTTCAGTGCGGACCGATTTTTTGTTGAAGGTTGATAGTGACCGTTTACGAGATACTTTTTTTCTTTTTGGAGTTAGCTTTTTCATTGCCCGCCTCCTTTGATTGTTTGACTGATTCAAGTTCAGCGCGAAGACGCGAGAACTCATTGTTCATGTTGCGCAGACGCTCGCCGATCATTTCGGCAAGTTTAACGACAATTTTCAATCCGGTCTTCGGGGTCTTTTCAATGATCTCAAAAAG
>DMPG01000061.1:3415-12439 GCA_003456055.1 Bacteroidota bacterium
CATTTCGGTAACTTCTTTTTGTGTTCCATCATCACCGACAACAACTATCCCTACCTTCCCTTTCTCAACAACATACATTCCCAATCCAGGATCACCTTGATAGAACACATATTCACCTTTTGCATATTGACGGCGGTGAACGATCGATGCAATCTGACGCAGTTCTTTTACTTCAAGTTTTTCAAAGACAGGGATCTTGGACAGCATCTCTTCAATTGATGCCGGTTTGATCTTTGACTTGAATACATCTTTAAATGCAAAATCTTTTCCCATACATTTTCTTTGTCGAAAAGGTTAAGTGCCCAACACCTCAACGGTGCCGGACACTCAATTCAGTGAATCAAATAAAATCTAACCACCCGTGCGGATCGTTCCCGCCCTCTACAATATCAAAGAACCGTTTTTGCAGTTCACGCGTGATCGGTCCCGGTTTTCCGCTTCCAATAGTGATCCTGTCAATGGACCTGATCGGCGATATTTCTGCGGCGGTTCCGGTGAAGAATATTTCGTCAGCAACATACACTACTTCGCGGGGAAGATTTCCTTCAACGACCTGAAATCCGGCATCCTTTGCCAGNNGGAGTATAAATAACACCGTTTCGTATCACAAAAATATTTTCGCCGCTCCCTTCCGATAACTGACCGTTCATATCAAGCGCGATACCCTCTTCATATCCATCCACGCGCGCTTCCATTTTCATCAATTGAGAGTTCAGATAATTCCCTCCCGCTTTTGCCATTGTAGGGATTGTATTTCCGGCTGCGCGCTGCCACGATGCAAATCGAACATCAATACCTTTTTCGAGCGCTTCGGGACCGAGATATTTTCCCCATTCCCATACTGCAATCGTAACATCAACCGGACAGCCCATTGGATACACACCAACATCGCCGTAACCACGATAGGCAATCGGACGGATGTAACATGATTTTAATTTGTTCACTTTGATCGTTTCTTTATCCGCCTGCATCAATTGATCGATCGTGTATGGGATTTCTGCGCGGTAAAATTTTGCAGAATCGAATAATCGGGAAATGTGTTCTCTGTGCCGGAAAATTGCGGAACCTTTTTTAGTCTCATAGCAGCGGATCCCTTCGAACCACGAACTGCCGTAGTGAATAACATGCGACAGAATATGAATTTTTGCATCATTCCAATCGACTAATTTTCCGTTCATCCAGATTTTTTCAACAGGTTTNNAAAAATACGAATTACTTGTCTATCATTCTATATTAAATTTCTTTTTGATAGATCCTGTACGTTTTATACCGTTTCCCCTGCATCGTTTCTGCCGCACGATTCATCATCACATTATCTTCCAAAATCCAACTCGCCTCGCCGTAGCGATAACCGAGTTGTTTTGCGCGTACCGCGGTCTCATAGAATAATGCACCGGCAGCACCCGATCGTTGAAATTCGGGAATCACACCAAGCACAATGACCCTGACAAGATCGATCTTTTTCTTGAACACCATCAATCGCAGTAACCCGCCAAGTAATCCGCCGTTCTTATTATCCTTCAAACGAACATTGATATCGGGAAGAGAAAGTCCGAAACCGACAATTTTTCCTTTCGATTCTGCAAGCAGCACTAATTCAGGTTCAAAAACCATCTTCATATCGTCAGCCAAGGCATCAAATTCTGCATCGGTCATCGCCACCGCTCCCCAATTATATTGCCACGCAGCATTATACACTTCTTTGAGCCGCCGGACTTCGTTCTTGAAATCCTTCATATTGATCGGACGAAATGTAAGACTGTTCCGCTGTTTCACGATCTCATTTGCACGATTGAATTTATCCGTATAGACCGTATGTTGATCTAAGATGTATGCGTAAAGATCTTTTTCTTTCTTCAATCCGTAATTTTCAATGAGCGACGTATAATATTTTGGATTATAGGTCATCAACACGACCGGCGGAGAATCAAATCCATCAATCAATAATCCGTACTCATCATTGACGGAAGGATTAGCGGGACCGCGCATCGCATTCATTCCCTTTGATATCAAATATTTTTTTGCTTCGTCGAACAGTGCGTTGGCAACATCCTGTTCGTTCACACATTCAAAGAATCCGAAGAAACCAACTTTGTCGTTGTGCTCTTTATTATGGTTATCGTTAACGATCGCACCGATCCTCCCAACAACTTCACCGTTCCGTTCTGCAAGGAATAATTCCATTGATGAGTGAGCATAGAATGGATTTTTCTTTTTGTCGATCAATTTCTCGCGATCCATTCTCAGCGGAGGAACCCAATTCGGATCTTCTTTGTATAGTGTATATATAAAGTCGATGAATTTTTTTGTGTCCGCTTTTGTTAGAACCGGACGAATAGTGAAGTTTGCCATAGTTCTTCCTTAAATAAAAAACCACGCTGATGGTGATCCTATCGGCGTGGTTTACAGTGAACTTCAAAAAAAAATAATTAACTGATCACGCCGAGTCTTTTTCCGATGATACCGAAAATCTCCACGATCTTATCAAGCTGAGCATTTTGATGTGTAGCCATATAACTTGTGCGAAGCATTTCCATTCCCGGAGGAACGCCGGGGCGGACAAACGCATTCACAAAAACGCCGGCATCAAATAATTCTTTGGTAAAGACGAGTGTTTTTTCTGTATCGCCGATGATCACCGAAACAATTCCTGTTTCCGGCTGTCCGACAACATGGAATCCTAAACTGCGCAATCCTTCGCGAACACGATTTGCATTTGCGTGAAGCTGCGTGACAAGTTCCGGATGCTCCTCGATAATATCAAGTGCCGCTAGTGCGGAAGCCACTGAGGCCGGCGTAGGACTTGCAGAGAAGATCAATGCCGGTGAACTGTGCTTGATATAGTTAATGACCGATCGTGTTGATGCGATAAATCCACCCAGCGATGCGAACGACTTGCTGAATGTGCCCATCGTGATATCGACTTCTTTTGTCAATCCAAACTTGCTTGCCGTTCCTCGTCCTCCCACTCCAACAACTCCGGTTGCATGGGCGTCATCACACATGATTCTCGCATTATATTTTTTTGCGATAGCAACAATGGAAGGCATATCAACAACTTCACCACTGGTGCTGAATACACCATCGGTGACAATTAATTTTCCTGCCTCAAGCGGTAGTTTCGAAATGACTGCTTCAAGATGTTTCATGTCGCCGTGTTTATAGCGAACCACTTCCGCTGTCATTCCCAACGCCAGCATATTTGCCATGACAATACACGCATGGTTATCTTTATCCGATACGATATATTCGCCTCGCTGAACAAGCGTTGGAATGATCGCCTGCGCTGTTTGATATCCAGTTGAGATCAACAACACATCTTCATATCCAAGAAATTTTGCAAGACGGGATTCAAGTTCAATATGAAGATCGATGGTTCCGGTAAGATAGCGTGAACCGGAACAGCCGGTTCCGTATTTTTTTATTGCATTAATTGCTGCTTCTTTTACTTTAGGATGAGCTGTTAATCCAAGATAATTATTCGAACCAGCCATGATGATTTTTCGACCTTCCATCTCTACAATAGGACCTTCGTTAGCTTCAATCGGGCGAAAATAAGGATATAAACCTGCCGCTTTTACTTCATCGGCACGGGTAAATTCAGTACATTTATCAAATAGATCCACGGGGAGAACTCCTTCAATGAAATAATATAACGTTTGAATATACTTTAACATAGAACGAAATGCAATTTCAGAATATAATAGAGAGAAAATTTCTCTGTGATGATTTTCTTCAACTATTGAAACTTTTTTTCAATTGAAACCAAAAAAGGAATTATGAAACCCATAGCATTTGTCACCGGAGGAACAGGCTTCATCGGAAGTCATCTCATTGACCGTTTACTGTCAAAAGGATATCATGTACGCGCATTGGTACGAAATCCGAAGAACCTGGGATACTTAAAGGATCTTCCAATAGAGATTGTCGAAGGTGATCTCTTTTCAAACACTGCGTTAGAAAAAGCGATTGAAGGTGTTCAATTTGTCTATCACGTTGCTGGATTGGTCGCGGCACATTCGAAAAAAGAATTTTTCCGCGGGAACCAGGATGCAACGCGAAATATCATCGAAATCACTGCACGAGTGAATCCGAACGTAAAAAAATTCATTCACATCAGCAGCCAAACAGCAGTCGGCCCTGGAAAGGGAATGACCGCTGTCAATGAATCTGTTGTGCCGCATCCTTTAACGACCTATGGAAAAAGCAAACTTGCATCGGAACATGAAGTTCTGAAGTTCAAGGATACACTTCCGGTAACAATCTTACGTGTATCTGCAGTGTATGGGCCTCGCGACTCCGCAACATTCGATTATTTCAAATCTGCATATATGGGATTGGAATTACTGATCGGATTTAAGGATACATACGTCAGTCTGGTTCACTCTACAGATCTTGTTACAGGAATTATTCTTGCTGGCGAAAGTGAAAAAGCGATCGGGCAAATTTATTTTCTTGGAAGCGAGCAGTATTATACATGGCATGAGATCGGGTACGTCACAAAAAATGTTTTGAACAAAAAATTGTTCCGTGTGCGGGTACCAAAACCTCTTGTGTTCGTCATTGCCGGACTTTCGGGCGTTGCCTCAAAGTTCAAATCAAAACCATCGGTCTTAAACTATGAAAAAGCACACGATCTGACACAAGATAACTGGTGCTGCGATGTGACGAAAGCAAAGACAGAATTAGGTTACAAACAGGAAGTGACACTTGCTGAAGGCGTACAAGAAACAATTAAGTGGTATTTAGATAATAAATGGATGTAATGGTTCGATGTAAATGACAATGTTCATGATTTTTATTTCTCCACTCTAGTTCGTATTTTGTATCCATTATGTCTATCGGTCTTGAAATTTTTTTGATTGTTCTTCTCGTGATCATCAACGGGATATTCGCACTTTCCGAAATTGCCATTCTTTCATCACGAAAGCCGCGATTACAACATCTCGTCAATAAAGGAAACCTTCGAGCCAAGGTTGCATTGGATCTTGCAAACACACCGGATCATTTTCTTTCGACAGTACAGGCTGGGATCACTTTGGTTGGAATTCTTGCAGGTGCTTTCGGAGGGGCTACTCTTTCGGAATCTGTTGCAGCATACTTAATACAATTCCCGGTCTTCGTTGAATATGCAGAACCGATCAGTTTAATTCTTGTGGTTATCTCTATTACATACTTGTCATTGATCGTCGGCGAACTCATTCCGAAACAACTGGCTTTAAAAGATCCGGAGCGTGTCGCCTGTTTGGTTGCAATTCCAATGCGAACGGTTTCTGTTGCAATGTATCCAATCGTTCGATTCTTAACATTCTCAACCAACATCATCATTCGCTCGTTCGGGATAAAGGAAAGTACCTCTCCTTCTGTTACTGAAGATGAAATAAAAGTGATGTTGGATGAAGGAACAAAAGCCGGAACATTTAACGAAGTTGAACAGGAAATGGTTGAACGTGTCTTCCGTCTTGCTGATAAGAATGTGAACGCTTTAATGACTCCGCGTACCGACATCGTTTGGCTGGATGCCGAAGAACCGCTGGAAGAGAATTTTAAAAAGATCGTTGAAAGCTCACATTCATTCTTTCCGTTGTGTAAAGGGGGCATTGATAATGTCATTGGCATCATTCATATCAAAGATCTTTTTTCTGCTTCCGTTGCCGGACCGGTTACGTCTCTTGAACAGTACCTGCGAAAACCATTATATGTAATTGAGAACATGCTTGTTGTTCAAGTGATCGAACAATTCAAAGAGACCGGAATTCATTTTGCATTTCTTATTGATGAATACGGCGGTATTCAAGGATTGATTACATTGAACGATATTCTGAAAGCGGTAGTTGGTGAAGCAATTGATGAAGACAACAGCACAAATCCATACGTCGTTCAACGTGCCGATGGGTCGTATTTGATCGACGGAGCATTGATGATCGACGAATTCAAAAAATTATTTTCCATTGAATCATTATCAGAAGAAGAGACTGGTCATTACCAAACGGTCGCCGGATTCACGATCAATCAGATGGGAAAGATCCCAAAGGCAGGTCAGTTCTTTATCTGGAGAGACCTGCATATTGAAGTGATGGATATGGATGGAAACAGAGTCGATAAATTATTGATCAGCAAAAAACATCCCGCAGTGAAAAAATGAGCAGCCACCGTCGAAACGATTTATTGATCCCGTTCCTTACTATTATATCCGATGTGATCGCATTTGAGGCAGCATTCCTGCTTTCATATTGGCTTCGTTTTTTTTCTCCGCTTACACAATATTTTGAGATCACGTTCGGTGTTCCGCCGATCGAAACCTACATTACTGCATCGGTGATCTTTATTCCGGTATTTCTCATTGTATTCCGTTCACGAACATTATACGGCTCCCGGCGTCATATTCATCTGAGCGACGAATTTTTCGTCATCGTTCGGCTCATCACCATTGGAATGATGATCATGATGAGTGCAACATTCTTCTATCGACAATTCTCTTTTTCACGCGGCGTATTTATTCTTTTGTGGCTCTCCTCTATTGTTACAGTTACTTTCGGACGTTTCATTATCATTGAGTTTGAACAATGGCTCTACCGCCGGCGGAAGGAATTAAAATCGATCGTGATCGTTGGAAAAAATTCTACGGCCGAACATATCTTTTCGTTGTTTACAAATAATCTTTCACTTGGGTACGAAATCCTGGGCTATTATGCAGACGAACCCGTCGATCAATCTTCATTATTACGCAGCTGCAGATACCTTGGGATGATCACAAAACTTGCCGATGATATCGCCCATCTTCGGATCCAAATTGCAATGGTTGCATTGTCGCATAACGAACAAGAGAAACTGATCGAGATTCTTCGCAATACTGAAGGTAAAAATATCGAATTTATGATGGTTCCCGATATGCTTGAACTGATGACAAGTCGAATTCGTATTCAGGAAATTGAAGGGATCCCATTCCTAAAGCTCAAAGATATTCCAATGACAACGTGGAATCGGATCTTAAAACGCCTGTTCGATATCTTCATTGCCGTCATCGGTTTGATCATTGCGTTCCCGATCATGATCGTTATCGCAATTGCCATCAAACTCTCTTCGCCGGGACCCATATTCTACATTCAAGAACGCGTTGGCCTGGATGGTGTTTCATTTCCACTGATCAAGTTTCGATCGATGCGCATTGATGCAGAAATAAATTCCGGACCGGTACGAAATAAAAAAGACGACAACAGAGCCACTCTGACCGGGAAAATTCTGCGTCGAACAAGTTTGGATGAATTGCCGCAATTATTCAATGTATTTTTTGGACAAATGAGCGTTGTGGGTCCTCGACCCGAACGTCCATTTTTTGTTGAACAATTCAAGAATAACATTCCAAAATATTTAGAACGGCACAGGGTAAAGACTGGAATGACGGGATGGGCGCAGGTAAACGGACTTCGAGGTGATGTGCCGATTGAAGACCGAACGAAATATGATATTTATTACGTAGAGAACTGGTCGCTGGTCTTCGATATCAAGATCATTCTTAAAACGATCCGTGCTGTTATTTTTGCTAAAAATGCATATTAAGTGCTGAAGAAGTTGAGTCGCAAAGTATTACATTCTTCAACTTGACTCAGTACCGTATAAATTCAACGAATAATTGTTATGATCCCTCTTATTATCTTCTATGTACACATCGTCGGTATAAGTGCAGCCTTCACATCGGAATATCAAAAAGAGGGCATCGGTGCTGCATTCCTCTCCATCGGTTTTATTGTATTGATCTTTTCTGTAGGATGGACGATCAGTACGTTTATACTGAAGTATATGATGACAGACGGTGGATTTGGTCTGTGGCTCAACAGAGATGCTTTCTCACTTCTTCTTCTGACTATCGGCGAAGCAATATTCTACTTGAATTATTTTAATGAAGAGAAAAATCACCGTACTGTGCGGTAAAAATAATTATTTGTATAGAACTCCATAGAACAGTATCAAAATTCCAGACCCTGTTTTGTTATTTAACAAAATCTCTGGGAACCATCCCTTTGGATCGTGACTCTTCCTTTTTTTGTGAGTGTAGTCAGGTACAGTTATTTGACTACGTCCGGCGCTTGAAGAAACCAAAGAATTTGACTGCATTTCGTACACGTAAGAGTGAACGCTGTTTTATTTGCCCAGTCCAGCGAAAAGAAAGTCATCCCCGGTGTATTCAAAAGTATTTGTTTTTGCACAAACTGAACACCGCTACAATGCAGGCAGGTAATTATTGTTCCATTAATTTGGAACTGGTGAGGATCTTTATCTTCTTTCGTGCTGTCGAAAATCTGTTGCTTACTGAAAAAACCCATATGGAATCCTTTCAATGATAATTTTATGTATTGTCCTTTTACATCTGCGTGGGTTATCTGACGAACTGGAACTCCCGCCAATCACAAACTGATGCCGTCCCGAAGGGACACTTCGTGTTGGCAAATACTCAACGAATAAAATGCTGCGTTGCAACAGCCTGCCCCGAATTTATTTCGGGGAGCGACGGTTTAGGCAGTTGCGTTTGATGATGCTATTCGTTCCCCTTGTTCTCATTATGTTACAATCGCTTTTTGCTCAATATTACATCAAGACTCAACGCAAGACTCACTCCAATCACATTTGCAATTAAGTCGAACGAGTCGTAGGTATTGGTCATGAATCCAAATCCATCGAATAGCTCGAAAGACTCAACACAAACCAATACTAATGCCGCGGCTATGAATCTCCCAAATCGCGGTAACGTTAGACAGAGTTTCAGGCATACAAAATAAAGAAAAAACGACACTGTCACGTTTCCGGCATACGAGTATATTAAATCCTGGAAAGGACCTGCATACTGTTTCTTGAACATAAAGAGAACGAAGGCAGGAAGGCCCAATAGCAAATTACGAACTTCGGGTCGGAGCTTGAATGCTATGTGTTTTGGTGTTTTGATCATTCTATCTCTTATTGCCACTGGCTAACGAACCGGAGCTAATCTCAACACTCAAAACTTTTGCGCTCGCCGTGGCGAGTTGC
>DMPG01000061.1:12494-13073 GCA_003456055.1 Bacteroidota bacterium
TACCACTTGCACGTTTGCCGTTAAAGCAGTATATTTATCTGTGATAATCAATTTCCTTGACCAGACCAGCGAAGACATTTTTAACGGTTTTGATACCAAACAAGCCAGACGGATACCGTCTATTATTTGGAAAATTGCTATTAGAAAACTTGACATATTGAATGCAGCACATGATTTGATGGACCTTCGTATACCACCGTCAAATCGATTAGAAGCACTCAAGGGCAATTACAAAGGCAAACATTCTATTCGAATCAATGATCAATATAGGATTGTCTTCGAATGGTCTGATGCTAATGCCAAAGATGTTCAAATCATTGATTATCATTAAAGGAAACCTAACTATGATACCAAAGAACAGAAAACCGACTCATCCTGGACAAATTCTCTTAGAAGAATTTTTACGCCCAATGGAACTAAGTCAATTAGAATTGGCTCGCCGAATGGGTGTGCCCGTGCAGAGAGTAAATACACTCATCAACGGTAAACGTGATATGACCGCAGAAACTGCAGTTTTGCTTGCACATGTCCTCAAAACTTCTTCAGAATTCTGGATGAATCTGCAAGTGGCATGCGATC
>DMPG01000249.1:0-4491 GCA_003456055.1 Bacteroidota bacterium
AAACTTATTGTATGACTGAGTAGTAGTAACATATAGATAGAAAGGTAATATGGGTTTAGGTCAAACAATGTTAACGATAATGGCATTGGTCCTGATGGGAAGGATAATACTTTCTGTAAATTCTAATACGCTTGAGACAGGATTCACAAAAGATATGGCCGAATATCGCATAACAGCAACATCACTTGGGACCTCGATGCTAGAACAATCTTCAGCATTGGCATTTGATGAGAATACTGTCGATTCTATTTCATCAAGTACATCATCTCTTACTATTTCATCATCCTTCGGGCCCGATGCAACAGAATCTGCAGTGGATTTGTATGACGATATTGATGACTATAATAACTTTACAAGGATTGATAGTCTTTCTAATTCGGCTATTTTTAAAACAAAAGTGAGAGTCTATTACGTAGAAATTTCTGGTTCCAATGTGGTTTCTACTACAACAAGAACATTCAGTAAAGAAGTAATCGTTGATATTACGAGTGATTATCTTGTAGATTATTCAGTAAAACCTGCTCGCCCAGACACTTTACGATTCAAACAAATATTCAGTTATTGGTTTTTCCGTTAATAATAAATAGGATTGTATGGGTTCTCAGACAATTTTAGACTTGATAGCTTCAACGATGGTGTTCGGAAGTTTACTTCTCATTGTTTTGCGTATCAATATGGGAAATTCAGAGAATATGCAGATGTTCCAAGGCGATCTTTTAGTTCAACAAAATCTTGTAGAGATTACACGTTTACTGGAGTATGATTTTAAGAAGATTGGATATTGTAAAGATCCGACGAAAATTCCGAATCCATCACTAGCAATACGATATGCGGACTCCGTTAAAATAAAATTTCTAACGGATTTCCCAACTTCTGCCAATCCTCAGGGTGACGGTATTCTAGATTCATTGACATATTATGTCGGACCAACGAGTGAAGCACTGGCAACTCCAAATCTAAACGATAGGTTGTTGTATCGTGTAGAAAATAATTCCACGCCAATAGGTGTGAATCTTGGGGTAACACAATTTGAGTTAAAATATTTTGATGCATTCAGAGATTCAATTCCATCCCCCGTTACCAATTGTGGTTTGATTCAATACATGCAAATCACCATTGAAGTGCAGAATTTAGTTGCAAATGATACATTAATAGTTAATAAAGCAACTTCTGATCGGCCTTATCAATCTGCATTTTGGAGACAGGTGAGACTAGTGGCAAAAAACTTAAAAAATCGATGAGGAGGATTAAATGGGTAGATCATCTATTTATATGGTGATAGCATTTAGTGCTATGATGCTAATGTCCGGAAAGAATATGTCTGAGGTTGGTGTGCAAGCCTTGGATAACTCAATTTCATATTATGAGAATACTCAACGCTATGCGATTGCAGTTGCAGCTGCTAATTTGGTCTGTTCAAAAGTTTGGAACAATCCATCATGGGTAGCAGGATATTCTTCAGTAAAGTATAATGGTGGAACATTTAATGCCACGGTAACAAATTTGAGCGGAGGGAAAAAAGAGATTTCAGCAACGGCAACGTACGGAGGATCAAGTCAGAATGTTACAATAATAATGAAGCCGAGTAATTTCTCCAAATTTGCGTATTATGGAGGTACCAGTGCATCGGCAGCGGCATGGGAAACAGGAGATACAATTGGTGGTCCAAGTCATACGGAAGGGAAATTAAAAACATTTGGTTCTCCCGTTTTTCTTGGTAAAGCGTCATCACTCACGGGTATTACAAAAACAGGATCGCCAAAAACGCCGCAGTTTGTTGGTGGTTTTGAATCAGGAATTAGTATTTCAATGCCGAACAATACGAGTTATACGAATATCCTTTCGGCTGCAACAAGCGGAGGCCATAGTCAATCAGGTGGTAATCTCTATCTTAAATTTAATAACGATGGAACGGTGAGTTGGAAAACATCTTCCGCTGCATCCTATACCACACAGACATTAAGTAGTTTTGCACCCAATGGTGTTATTGCGATCGATAAAGGATCATTATATGTCGAAGGAACAGTCGATGGCAGAGTGACTCTTGCTTCACTTCGAACAAGCGGTTCTACCGGAGGTACAACCACAATTACGAACAGTTTGGTTATGAAGGATAATCCACGCATCAATATTAATTCGAATGATATGTTGGGAATTGTTAGTTATGGTGATATAAATATCGCTGATAATAGTGCCACACAATTTGATGTTCAAGGAACATTGTATAGCTATACCGGAGGACTTGCAGTTGAACATGGAACATCTCGCCCGGCTGGAAATCTTAGTATTTATGGTGGAATGATTATTGAAAAATTATATGCAACATCTAATGGTGCAGCCGGTTCTGCACGGAAAGGATATAACTTGAGTCTTCGGTTTGATGATAGATTTACTAATGATTCGCCAGATTATTTTCCTTCAACTGGAAAATATGAGATTGTATCGTGGTTTGAATAAATTCATTTTCCGTAACATCAGAAAAGGCGCAAAATAATTGCGCCTTTTTTTTTGGTATTCGCCTATTCAAATTCTTATATTATCAAAGATGAAAATACTTAAATCCATAATATTTATTGCTATTTCTATTGGATCATTGTTTGCTCAAGATCAACCTCAAAATATGCTTCGCCTTGCCCAAGCGTTTGAACAACAACAGGAATACGAAAGAGCGTTGCAATTGTATAATGATCTTTTTGTAAAAGACACTGCCAACTATCTCTATTTTGACGCACTTCGCAGAATGTATGTTCAATTAAAACGATATGATGATGCAATCGCACTTAGTATGCATCGGCTTCGTTTCACATCGCTTGATTTTACTCTTCAGTCAAACATCGGCAGTTTGTTCTCTATGGCGGGAAAAGAACAAAAAGCAGATTCAGTATGGAATGAGCTCCTTCAATCCGCGAATAAAAATCAGATGTTTTATCGTGCTATCGCAAATGAACAAATGAATCAACGATTGTTCGATAAAGCTATTGCAACGTATCTTCGGGGAAGGAAAGAGAGCGGAGATCAATTTGTTTTTGCAAATGAGCTTGGGTATCTCTATTCCTTCACAATGGATTTTGCCAACACTACGCGGGAATATCTGCGAATGCTTCGGCAAAACGAACAGCAATTTGATTTTGTTCAATCTCGTCTTGCTTCGATCACATCTCGTCCTGAAGGATTAACTGCCTGTATCGCAGTAGTGGAGGAAGAATTACGCGCTCAGCAAAAGATTCCGTTGATGCGTCTTCAAATGTGGTTGTATATGGAAGCAAATCGGTACAACGATGCATTGGTTGTAACTCAAAAACTGGAGCAATTGGTCAATTCAAATGGTCAGGAACTGTTTGCATTTGCCGAACGGGTTTTTCGCGAAAATGAATTTTCTGTTGCGGCGATTGCCTATCAACAGTCATTGAACAACGGCGGGCGAATGGCTTTCGTCCCCGCGGCTAAGTTTGGATATGCGCGTTGTGTTGAAGAACTGAGTCTTAGAGGAGAACGAACNNCGCGTTGTGTCGAAGAATTGAGTCTCAGAGGAGAAAGAACTACCGATACGAAAAAAGAGAACAATTCACTGCTTGAAACACAGCCAAGTTTCTCCGGAGCGATCAATCTGTATTCCGGTATTGTAAAAGAATATCCATTTTCTCCCATCAGTGCCAATGCATTATACCGCATCGGCTGGATCAGATATAAACAATTGTTCGATCTTGATGGTGCGCTGCAAATGTTTGATTCAGTGATGGTAAGTTTTCCCGCTGGACCGATGATCCCGACAGTTCTTGCGTCGACCGGAGATATTTATGTTGCGCAAAACAAGCTGGACAAAGCGGCAAATAAATATTCAGCAATGGCAACATCTTCTTATTCAAATCAAGAACAACGAACCGATGCACAATTTCGATTAGCGGAGATCCAGTTCTTCCAAAATAATTTTGACAGTGTTCTATCATTGCTTACTCCGCTTACAGAGAATTTAAAAGCAGACGAGTCGAACGATGCTTTGATCCTACAGTATTTTGTCATCGAGAACAGGATGCAATTTACGGAAGCGCTCAAACAATATTCTCACGCTGAATTGTTGGCACGGCAATACAAACTTGGCGAAGCAGTTCAAGAACTTTCATCTATTATAGATATCTATCATACTGCGCCGTTGGCAGATGATGTGCTGCTGAAAAAGGGGGAATATTCGATTCAATTGAAGCGATATGCCGAGGCTCTGGAATCATACCAAAAATTACTTGCAGAGTACAAAGAAAGCATTGAAAAAGATAAAACGCAGTTCAAGATCGGTGAATTATATCAATTTTATTTGTTGGATAAACAAAAAGCGATCGATGCATACGAAGTAATATTAGAAAAGTATCCATTCTCGTTGTTCATTGAACAAGCAAGAAAAAGGATCCGTCAACTGCGCGGAGACTCAATTTGATCGATCTCGAATCAATTCGGAACTATTGTTTGAAGAAAAAGGGAAAGATCACCGAAGAATTT
>DMPG01000249.1:4519-5035 GCA_003456055.1 Bacteroidota bacterium
CTTTCCGTAAATTTGAAATGCGACGTTGAACGCGCGGTGGAATTGCGGGAACGGTTTTCTTCGATCACTCCGGCGTGGCATATGAATAAAAAGATGTGGAACACCGTTGTGATTGACGGAACATTGCAGGAAAAACTTGTCTATGAACTTATCGATCATTCCTCNNTGGTCAAAAAACTTCCAAAAAAAGTAAGAGATCCAATTACGAAATGACCTGATCCGCTCTCTTATATTTTATCGTTTCATTCCTACTGTTCGGATTTGAGATTGGAAATCATTCGTTCATTCATCCGCATCTTTCAATAGTATCAATGGATAGAATGAAGGAAGAGCTTCAATGAACGCAGAATGTTTTTTTTACATTAACGTGGAAAACGCCAAAACTTTTTCGTTCTCCATATAGCGGGATCAATGATACTATCGTTCAGTGTGCTACGTCGTTTAGTTTAATGATTTGAGTGAATTGATGCAATAAATTCTAGTCTAAGAATTCCCACGATACACCGAAACGAATAT
>DMPG01000025.1:0-6585 GCA_003456055.1 Bacteroidota bacterium
ATGTTAACACGATCTGATATATCCGTTCTCCCTTAGTGACAAAATACACTTTGCGTTCAATATTTTTCGCCGGTGGAGTAGCGGTAACCATCACAGCATTGATACCATCAACTTTAAATGAACCTGACGATTTGGGTTTGAATTTTGTTTTATTGTCTTCGACAAATTTTTCAAACTTCACTTCACCCTTATCCGTTTTGGTCGGGAATATTTCAAGGTCAAATGTGCAGTCTTTTCGTAATCCTTCAATATGTAAGGAATGGACTGCACCTCCTTTTTTCTCTTTAGGCATCGTCACATCAAAGTTCTGAGGATGCTCGAATTCAACAAAATCGTTGCTGAACTTTGACAGATCCGGTGAAGGAAGTGACGCAGCATTCGGGTCTTTGTACGAAATTTTCGGCTTTGGTAATTTCACCGATTCGATGATCTTTTCAAGCAAGGGTTTATAGACTTCAAAATATTCATTGAAACCGGAGATACTTACCATATAGAATGCACTGTCATGGGCAATGATCCATTTTTCACCGCGAAGATTAGTTTCTTTTCCAATCTTCACACCAAAAGAGAATTTAACGCCGTTTTCTTTCCCAAATACCGCCGGCTGTTCGTTCGATAGATTAAGCGGACCATACGTTTCACGTACTTTTGCTTTGTATGCTTCAAGTGTTCCAACTTTGACATCTGCAAATTTTTCAGAACTTACTTCGACTTCAACTCCACCTTGTTCGGCATTCACTATCGCACTTCCCTGCGTGTAGAACTCATAGAATTTATCGGCAACGGCTTGTGAAGAATAAATCCTTGTCCGTTTTGGGTCCGTATCGTATTTCCATCCTTTTGGATATTGAACTTCTGAACCGTTGATCGGATCCTGAAATGTTTCCCATTCCGTTACGACCGGCAGTTCTGCCTTTTTCTTGCAGGATGTTATGACCAACGAGAGCATAACGGCCATTATCAAAATTGCCGCAAATGTTCCGTAAGAAAATATTTTTTTCATAGATCACCTTTCGGTTGAGTGGGGTTTGATTGGAATAGATTTATTTTCCGCAATTCATTTGTGCAGATTCTTTTTTTGCACTTGCATTCTTTGGGTTTATTTTTAAAACAACTTGATATTCTGCGCAAGCTCGTGCACGTATCGCTTTTGCTTCATCTGCTTTTAATTCAGGATCACCACTTTGAACTGCAAGCATTTGTGCCAAAAATAAGTGAAGACCTTCATCTTTCTTTTCTTTCTCATAGGGAAGAGCTTTTTCGAGTTTTTCAATCGAAGAAGAAATCTTCTTTTCCTTATAATCGAACATCGCAAGCGATTTATATCCGCCAATGACAAGTTGTGATTGCTGTGTTNNGCTTTCGTAGGATCGGCTTTAATGATACTGTCTGCTAAGCTAATCATGATCGACGCATGATATTTTCCTTTATCAATCGAATCTTGCAGGCTATAAATTTGAACAAGGGATTGATGATATTGCGGGTTATTGGGGCGAAGCGCAATGATTTTTTTATAATACGCTTTTGCAGTATCCATCTTATCGAGAACAAAATATGAATATGCAGTCCAATACAACGCTGTAATATTCTTTGGGTCTTTCACAAGCAAATTTTCATATTGTACTACCGCTTTGTCATAACGTTTTTGATTTAAAAAAATTGCAGCCAACGTACCGATCGCATTAGAGTTATTATTGTCTCGATCAATTGTTTTTTCAAGATATTTTATTGCATTCACCGTATCTTTCAATTGAAAATATGAATACCCCATTCGATACATTTCTTCAGAACCCAGTGAATCTGCAATGAATGATTTATATAGGTTGAGCGATCTTTGATATTCTTTCGCAAGATAATACGAATGCGCCAACATCGGTTTAAGATCGCTGTTCTTAGAATTCAGCTTAATTGCTTGTTCAAGTGCAGGAATTGCTTCCAAATAGATCTCTGCATTGTACAATGAAACAGCATACATTTCCCATACTTCTCCATTTTCCTTCTTCAACTCAAGATATTTCTTGAAAAACTCTGCAGCTTCACGCCAGTATACTTTTGTGCGATACATCGTAAAGGCAGCATCATAGATCACTTTATCGTTTGTCGGATCGAGTCGGATTGATTCTTGCAAATGCAGCATTACTTCTGTTATTTGCGTTGCATTCAAGCTGCGATTTTTAAGAATTGCCAATGCAAGCCGATAGTGGAGCGGTGCACTTGTTGAATCCAATTGNNCAAGTCGATAGTGAAGTGGTGCACTTGTAGAGTCCAATTGAACTGCAGTGCGAAGATTTTCAACCGCAAGCGAAATTACATTTTGGCGGGAATATACTTCTGAAAGTCCTAAATACACTTCAACATTTTTAGGATCAATTTCTTTCGCCTGCGAAAAATAGATCGAAGCTTTATCCAGTGAATCTAATTCTAAATATGTTTGGGCATATGCTAACGGAGAGACAATGCTATTCTTATGATACTTTTGTGCATCTTTATAACGCTTTGCTGCTTTGTCCCACATACCCAGTTTTCCATACACTCTAATCATTGAGGCAATTGCCGGTTCGTATTCGTCGTCAAAATCCAATGCTCGTTCAATGGATGATTTTGCATTTTGAATATCACCCTTTTGTCGATACGCTTCACCGAGAAGAAAATTTGCTTCAACATTTCGGGAATTGGCAACAAGAAATTTTTGAAACGATTGTATCGCAAGATCGTATGATTTTTTTTCAAGCGCAGTCTTACCAAGTGAAAGATCGTCTTGTGCAAGACTCAATGATACTAATAACAGCAGAATGACCAAAACTCTCATCTCATTATTTCCTATGATTATGGGGTACTTAATTGAACTAAACGGACAGGCATTGTTGCAGGAACAAGTCCGTTACTAACTATAATTTTTTGCCCTTCCGCACTTGCTGCAAACGAGGTAAATCCCAGTCCGACACCCTTTCCGACATTATGGGAATAGATATAGATCGTACGTGTCAGTGGATAAAATTTTTGATAGATATATGCCTGATGCGGCAGGAAATATTCCATCGCCGTTGAATTACTATCGCTCTTCATGGTCGGATCAGCGATCTCCAGTGTCTTATTATCTTCCGGCATCTTTGAAAGCCATGAAGTTCCTACAAAACCGATGACATTGGGACGCTCTTTGACGATTGAAAAAACCTCGGTTGATGATGAACAAGGATAAAACGTTGAGGTTAATTTTTCGGTCCCCAGTACTCGTCCCTTCACAAATTCATGAACTCCGCTGTTCGGATCTCCCATCGCAACGATCACTGCACTTGAAAGCGATGACCCTTTAATTTCGGACCATCGTTGAATTTTCCCGGAGAGAAGTTTTCGCAATTCATCAATCGTAAGTTTTGTGATCGAATTCTTTTTGTTCACGATAACAGCAACACCGTCGTATGCAATCTTAATGGAATCAACTTCAAGATTGCTTTGAGCGATCACACGGCGTTCTTCTGCATTCAATGCTCTTGCACACACGATCAATTTTATGCTGTCGTTCAACATTTGAACGATTGCATCGCGTGATGATGACGATCGATTGATAATCGTTGTTTGTTCGTAGATGCGCTGGAAATCTTTTACCTGAATATCAATGACCGGATAGACATCTTCCGATGTGATCATCGTAAGACTCCCGCTCGTGAGAGTCTCCCGTTTTTCATTTGAACATGAAGTTATAACGACGGCAGAGATGAGGATAATACATGAAAGGATGAAGCCGTTACGATTATTAAGATTGACGTTCTTCATCTTCTTGTCGCTGTTTAACCCGCAGTGAAATAAATCGATAAAGTCCATACAGAAGAAGCACGACACCGAACATAATTCGTGACTTTTCCGGAATGTTATATTCTTTCGGAATTAGAAAGAGTACAAATACACCCAGTGCCGTAAATATTCCTGCCATTGCATAGCTAAAATACACGAATATTTTATTTGGACCCATCGTAAATATTACCGCCCGGCATTCAATTTAAATTTGAACGGAATAGAAACCCAAACTGAAACCGGACCATTGTTCATAATAGCAGGAGTAAATTTCCATCTCATCGCTGCATCGATTGCCGGCTGATTGAACAACTCTGCATCTGACTTCAATACCTGTGCTTTTTTCGGATTTCCTTCTTTGTCAACCCAGATCTTTACCCAAACCGTTCCTTCCACACCGGCACGACGAGCTATTTCAGGATACACTGGCGGTGGTGCATTTCCAGGCAGCGGCTGAGGTTGCTTTTCTACCGGAACAAAATCCGGCGGTGGACCATCTTCTTCAATTCTTACATCCTGTTCAATTTCCACGGGACCACCTGTTCCATCACCTTCACCAATCGGAGCAGAGGTAGACATTTCTTCCTGTGTTGCAATTGTCTGTTCGGGATTGATTTCAGCATCCGGGACAGGAACCGGTGTTCCGACCNNGTTGGTTTTGCTACCGGACCTTCAACTGATACTGCAGGTGCGGTTTGAGAGTTAGTGATGGAAGGCGGCGGACCAAGATCGCTGTATTTCATGATACGAACTGAATAGACCGGTTCGTCCTCTTCCATAAGTTTTTGCATTCCGTAATATGCTCCCATTGCCGCTAAATGAAAACTACCCGCGATGATCAATGCAGTGACGGAATACTTACGCGTCAGCGTTCTCATCTCTTGATAGCCATAGGCGACACTTGGTGCTGTAGTCGTTGCCATAAAAATTCTTCCTTACACAGTTAAATTACAAGGTTCCGATGAGTTTTTTATCGTCGTCCAACATCGGTGCCAAACTGAATCTGGTGATACTATTGATATTCAATTCGTCCATAATATCCACCATATCAATATACTTCGCTTTCCCATCAACTTTTATCAATGTAATCAATTTTGGATTTGCCGAATTTCGATCTTTCAATAATCTCCCTAAATTGATCAGTTTTTCTTTTTTCTCTTTGCCATCAACTGTTATTGGTGGTTCAGTTCCGATATTCCAGAAGATTCTAAAATCTTCAGTGATACGAAGAGTCAACAAATTTGATTCTGCAACATCCGCCGTAGTTTTAGACGGCGGCAAGTTTATTTCCATCGTCTGAGGTTTACTCATTGATGTCGTAAGCATAAAAAAGGTCAATAACAAAAATGCAACGTCTACCATTGGCGTCATATCAAGACGAACGGCTATGCGTTTTTTCTTCTTTTTGCCGCCGTGTTTTTGTTTGCCTTTCGATTGGGATACATCTACTTCTGCCATGGTTCGTTACTCCTGATAAAATTATTTTTCCATGTTCGTAACAAGGTTAAAACGCGTAATATTTTCTTTTTGTAGGGTTTCCATTACATTTTGAATTATTTTATATTCGGATTGTTGATCCGCCTTGATCACCGTGCGAAGTTTCGGATTTCTAATGCGTGCTGTTCTTAGTAAATCCGGTAATTCGGACATGGTAACTTCCCGACCGGCTTTAAGAGCATACTGCTGTCCAAACACCGCCGCACGAAGATTTTGATTATCTAACCCAAGAAAAACCGAACCATTTTTATCAACCGTTACAGTCATAACATCTTTATCCGGTAGCTTTATAGCAGAGTGTGATTCCGGAATCGTTACTTCGGCAACATCTTGTGCTTTAAAGGTTGTTGACAACATAAAGAACGTCAGCAATAAGAAACCAACATCCACCATTGGTGTCATATCAAGCTTAAATCCAACACGTTTTTTCTTTGACATAAAAACTCCTGCGAATGAATTATTCGTGTTTGGATTGTAAGTTCATCATAATATCTTTACTTGCTTCATCGATCATATAGGTCATGCCGTCGATCTTTGTTGTGAAGAAGTTGTACGCCACGATTGCAACAATTGCGATCGCGATACCACCGGCGGTGTTGATAAGAGCTTCAGAGATACCAAGCGAAAGGGCAGCTGAATCTGTAGCACCGGCTTTTGCAAGAGCTGCGAATGAACGAATCATTCCAAGCACTGTGCCAAGCAGACCCACCATCGTTGCGATAGACGCAATTGTAGAGAGTGAAATAAGATTGCGTTCTAAGATCGGCATTTCAAGCATTGTTGCTTCTTCGATCACACGTTTTACTTCTTCCATCTTTTCTTTTTTATTCAAATCCTTTTTTGCATTGATCTCTTGATATCGATCTAATCCGGTTCTAATGATGTTTGCCATTGAACCGCGTTGTGCATCGCATGCAGCAATTGCAGCAGGGATATCATTTGAGTTCAGATTAGTAACTAGAGTCTTCAGAAATTTTGGAAGCGGACCGCGTCCGCCGGCCTTTTTAAGCGACAGAAGTCGTTCAACAATGTATGTTAATACCATGATCGAAAGAGCTACAAGCGCAACAACAAGAGGACCACCGTCCTTAACAAATTGTGGCAGTGTAAATTCGAAGATCAAATATCCAAGTGTAAATGCACCGAAGAGGATGACTAAGTTGAGTGAACCTTGTTTCATAGAACGACTCCTTGTAATGAAATATTTATTGATTTAAAGTTATTTACTTTGCTATCGCATAAATCGCATCATCGCGATTTTCTGCTGTGGTAAAGATGGTTGAAAGTTTTGTGACA
>DMPG01000025.1:6646-6835 GCA_003456055.1 Bacteroidota bacterium
TATTCAACATCACCAAGATCAACAATCAGTTTACGATTTCCTTGATCGAGCAATGATGCTACCGCTTTTTTTAGTTCATCAGTCTCATCTCCTCCAACAAGAGAACCTTTCGGTTCCAGGATGATCACTGACCCATCATTAATTGACGAAGATTTTAGTTTCATTGAAATTGCCTCTTACGATGAGTTG
>DMPG01000360.1 GCA_003456055.1 Bacteroidota bacterium
AGATGTTCCGGGTTAATAACGTCCTCATTTATCTGAGATACTTTTTCATCCTGCCAGACAATTTTTATTCCGCCGGAATTGAGCCATGCATTGTAGACAAGATTTGCAAAAAGATTAGTTCCTTCCTGCATCAATTCGGTTGTTGGTTTACTCACTTCTTTCCATAACGCAGAATAATATTTTACGTTGTATTTTCCCTTTGCAATTCGGAGTGCAGCCGTATCCGCACGCAGGATCAACGGTATTCGTGAATATGACCTTCCCATCAGCGCAAAGATCTGATTCATCGGATCGTTCGCCGCTGAAGCAAATGCTGCCGGTTCAATTTTGTTAAAGTTCATTTGGTAATAAAATCGGTCCATCATTTCAATTTCATATCGCCATTTGATCCCGTTATTGTTCGTCAATTGACCGTCATAGTTGATCGTCGTGTTGAGAGGCATCGTCAGATCGCCGATATAATGGCCAAGATCGGATACAACAGAAAGTGTCGTTTCCCAATTCTTCGCTTTCATGCATCGCTGCAGTGAGTCGTATAATTGAAAAATCAGATACGGTAAATATCCGTTTTGACGGACCGTTTCTTCCCCATATTTTTTTTGAAGGTCAAGAACGTTCTTCGGCATTGTTCTATTAAAGAACTCAAGATACCGTTCAAGTTTAATGAATTGACGGAATGTTTCTTCGGTAGAACGGTTCTTCCTTCGGTCGACATCACTGGCGTGATCGGCAATATAATACTCTGCTTCGCGAAAACGAAGCATGGTGATCGGAAGAGAGCGTATTCCGTTCAAATTAATACTCCGGTGTCCCTCCGTGCCCCACGCAAAGAGTACGTCATTGCATCCAGGAAAGATACAGAAGATCAGAAGGATAATAAATCTGCGGTTCATTTTTGTGTGTGTAGACGGTTACGCACAAACGTACGTATCTCGTTGGCATTCGCCGTTGCAATGCCCGCAAAGACAAGAAATACCCCTGCAAATAATTCAGCAGAAATTCTTTCATTGAGGACTAGTACTCCTAGAACAACAGCGATAATCGGTGTGACAAACGCTGTAAGAGAGAGCAATACAACTTCAACTCTTTTTAGCAGCCAAAAATAACTGACAAATGTTACAATCGTTCCGAAGAGCGCCAAGAATAAAATACTGAAAATTGCCATAGGAGTGAATTGCACATTCGAAAGATCTTCAACTGCTGCGCTGGCTATCAATAAAAGAACTGCACTGATCGACATTGGAACAAAACTGACAACATACGGACTGATTTCATGTCCATGTTTTTTGATCATCACTGCAGAAAATGCCTGAATAATAGCGCTGAGAACAACAGCTCCCATTCCAAGCATCACATTCGTTTCACCGGAAAACTGGACATCGTTTGAGAAGATCGTAACAACACCACCGAATCCAATCAACACACCAAGAATTTTCANNACAACGCCTCCGAATCCAATAAGAACACCAAGAATTTTCAGAAGTGTTATTCGTTCTGTTGGAACCATAAAACTTGAAATAAGAGCTACGAACAAAGGATACATCCCAAACAAAATCGAGGTCATACCGGAGGAGATACGATGTTCTCCCCAATACACTAATCCGAATGGCAGTGAAAATGATGTTAAAGCAATCACAATAAAGAACCATCGGGTCTGTTCATTCCACGGCACAGAAATATTTTTGAATTTTATGATACCAAGCAAAACAACAGAAGCGACAGCAAATCGAAGACCTGCGGCAAGAAACGGAGTTAATGTTTCGAGTCCTATCTTAATAACAAGCCAGGTAGATCCCCAGATGGTGCAAATAGCGATATATGCAATAATTNNGAGTTTTGAGTTTAGAGTTTAGAGATTAAGGTTTAGGGTTTTTAATCTGCACACTTTCAGCGAAATTATTCTTCCATCTTATTAAGCACCAACCCCGAGATCAATTTCGGGAAAAAGAACGTCGATTTCTGCGGCATAACGTTGCCTGATTTTGCAACCGCTCTCACTTGATCGCGCTTTGTGGGACTCACAAAAAATGCTATCTGCGATGCTCCGCTGGCAACTTCTTCGATACATTCATGAACATTTTGGATGTAATGGATATTCAATTTCTTATCCTGAGCTTCCTGAGAAATTCCAAGAAGATTTCGAAGGATATGACTGTGAAGAAGAACAACATCCAACTCTCTCACTTCAGCAGGCAGTGTGTCCGTTATCAATGTCTGCAATAAAGATTCATCCTTTAATGTTGCAGTAAAGAATTTTGAAGAATGGTTCGACACTAAACCGAAGGTAAAACGATTGCTTAGTTTCTGTGCGTCCATCATCATCTGCGGCGTTGGGAACACTTGTAGTGTAAAATGTTCCTGCAATTTTGCCGTCAGCTCTGCTCCATCATATTTCGGCAGACTGTGAATGACACGATGCGTCGGAAAGATCACTAAGCCTTCATCATCAAGATTCGTAAAGAACATCATAATATAATTATACAATTCTTTTCCGGAGTGATGCGGATTTTGTGAACGCATCAGATCTCGGTATGCTAAACCTGTTTCATACCGATGATGTCCATCCGCGATCAGCACTTGTTTTGGTTCTATTAATGCAGCAATTCCATCAACGATCATTGGATCGGAAATCTGCCATAATTGATTTTTCACTTCATCGAACTGTACATCGATCACCGGATAGGTAGAATGAACAGGATCGAGATATTGATCGATCTTTTTTTCAGGATCAGAATACAGACTGAACACTTGGCTAAAATTAGATTTCGTTGCTTTGAACAATTTAAAACGGTCTTCTTTTGCCTTCGATAATGTTCGTTCGTGAGGTAGAACGATTTTCTTTTCAAATTCTTCCAGTCTGCATAATGCAATAAAACCTTTTCGTTGAATCAAATTTCCATCCAATGACTTGAATGTTTGTACTAATGGATAAATCGACGAAGTCAAGTCTCGAAGTAAGACGTCGCTCTCCAGCCATTCTGAATATGTTTTGGCTGCAGAAGCGTAACGATCTTCTTCTCTTCCAAGAATCAGGCGAATCACATTGAATGGATCCTTTGCATAATAACCGTTTTGCTGCTCCGGTGAAATAACATCATACGGCGGTGCAACAACATCTGCAATTGGTACTTTCATTTGATTATATCGGATTCCGCGAAATGCTTTTATTGTTGCCATAACTATCTCCTGGATGAAATAATTTTATTCTTCGAAAATAAAGATCGATAACTTTTAACATTTTGTCATTCCCGCCCCAAAGGGATCCCTTCGGGACATGCTTTTGACAGGAATCTCATTCTATGGATGCCCGATAGATACATTCGGGCATGACGTATGTTTTTTATAAATTGGTTCTTGAGAACTGTTATTCTTCTTTTTTATATCCAAACCGGTCAAGCCAGTTTTGATTACCGCGCCAATCTTCCCGGAACTTTAACGTGCAGATCTAAAAAAACAGCATGACCTAAAAATGTTTCAATCGATTTTCTTGCAAGGCTGCCGAGCCGTTTCAATGCACGCCCTTCTTTTCCAATCAAAATTCCTTTTTGGGAGTTTCGTTCTAAGACGATGTCAGCAGCGATATAATACTTTCCTAGCTCGCGCTCTTTGAACTCGGTAATATCAACTGTGGTTGAATACGGTATCTCTTGTTCATACTGTTCAAATATTATTTCACGGATCATTTCACTGACAAAGAAACGTTCCTGTGCATCGCTCACAATTTCCGTGTCAAAATATGGCGGATTGACAGGGATATACTTTAGAAGCGTGGAGACTAANNCTAATTCATTTGTATTAAAGTTTGTTAGCGCAGAAATCGGGATGATCTCATCGAACGGAAATAACGATTGAAGATCGGCAAGCATCGGTAGTAGTTCCTGCTTTTTTAGAAGATCGATCTTATTAATCACCAGGAATGTAGTCTTATTTGCCGATTTGATCTTTTCAATTGCTTCATTGTTCTTATCGTACGTCCTGTCTTTCACCTTCTCCGCATCGACCAACAGCAGCACAACATCAGCATCAGCTACTGCAGATGATGCAAAGTGCATCATCATATCCTGCAACAGATATTTCGGTTTGATGATGCCCGGTGTATCAAGAAAAACAATCTGATGATCGGTTCCGTTAAGAATACCAAGTATTTTATGTCGAGTAGTCTGCGGTTTATTGGTAACGATGGAGATCTTTTGCTTCAGCAAAGAATTCAACAATGTTGATTTCCCAACGTTTGGTTCACCAATAAGAGCTACGTATCCGGATCGAAAAGTATTTTGAGCTTCTGTCATTATTAAAATGTAACGA
>DMPG01000226.1 GCA_003456055.1 Bacteroidota bacterium
TTTCAATAAAATAGAGACAAAGAAATTTATTCTCAACATCGTTGTACCGACATCCCTAACCATCGTTCTTTTTATAGTGTTTCACTTTGCATTCATCGTTCCATATTTTGAAATGAATATGATGAATGGGAAGAAAGAGTTAATCCGAGAAATAGTCACCACTTCAATGTATCTGACGGATAAGTACTACAAAGAAGAACAGAAAGGTATACTTTCGACGGGTGAAGCCAAGCGCCTTGCAAAAACAAGAATTGAGAACTTACGATATGGAATTGATAACAAAGATTACCTGTGGATAACCGATACTATTCCAGTTATGATCATGCATCCATATCGTCAAGATCTAAACGGAAAAGATTTATCTGATTTTACTGATCCGCTCGGAAAAAAACTATTCGTCGAAATTGTTCACGAAGTGAAACACGATGGATTTGGATATGTCGATTACATGTGGCAATGGATGGATGATTCTACAAGAATTGTTCCTAAAATATCATATGTTAAAAAATTTGAACCATGGGGATGGATCATCGGCACAGGCATATATATCGAAGATGTACGAAAAGAAATCTCCGGGATTGAAAGAGTATTGATTGTAGTTTCATTCGGTATTTCCCTGATCATGGCTCTGCTGCTCACGATTATTGTGCGAAGAAACTTGCGTGTTGAGATTCAGCGAAGTACAGCTGAAGAATATCTGAAAGAGTCGCGTGAAAAGTATAAAGTGTTGGTAGAAGCATCAACCGACGGAACATTGATGTTTCTTGATGGTCAATGCATCTTTATCAATAAAAAAATGAATGATATCGTTCCGGGTGTGCAAAAGGAAAATCTCAGCGAAGACTTGCACGAACTAATTGTTCCAGAAAATATTAATGAAATCCAATTAGTCCAGAATTTTCTGCGGAACGATGTTTCATTTATCCAATTTGAATGCAGTTTATTGGCAAACAACACGTCCACGGTTGAAGTTCTTATCTCTCTGTCAAAGATCATTCTTTCGGAGAAAAAAGGTTATATCGTTATTATCAAAGATCTTCGTTCGATAAGCAATGAAGATGGACTTATCGCAGGACAGGAGTCAGTAATCCAGAAAATCTCTGATATGAAAGCCATTGGAATATTCAAAGCCTTGCCAGGTAAAAAAGGAAAGTTTTTATTCGTGAACACCGCGCTGGTAGAGATGCTTGGATTTGATTCACAAGAGGAGTTATTAAAAACAACTATCCTTGATTTGATAGAAAACAATATCGAAAGAAAAGAATTCTTTCAATACCTCGCCAATCACAAGACCGTACAGGGATATCCGTTGCGCGTAAGAAAAAAGACCGGCGGCTTTCTTTCACTATTTATTTATGCAGTTGCTCAATTAAACGAGAAGAATGAGATCGATCAATTATCCGGAATTATCATCAATATGTCTTCGCTCCTGGATCACCAGACGGCGAAAGATCTTCTTTTGGAAACATTGCTTGCGTCAAGAAATATTTATTTTGGGCAGATAAAAAATTTGGCTCGAAAACCATTGTATTGCTATGACCATGTTTCATTGCAAAGCGCGATTGAGGTAATGAATTTTAACAATACTGATATTTTGCTTGTTCGTTCCGAATCCGATAAGGTTGTTGGAGTGTTATCAGAAAAAGATATTGTTAAAAACCTTATTGAAAAAAATTTTAACATAAAAAACCCTGTTCAGGAAGTAATGAATACCCGTCTGATCCATTGCAAAGACCATTCAACGATGTCGGAAGCACTAGAGAAAATGAATAAAGACCAAACTTCATTTCTTATTGTTCGACACTACGACGAAACGGTGATTGGTATTATTCAAAAGAGCGACCTCCTTGAAATACTTTCAGCGGATCTTGCAATGAATTGCTCTCACCTTCAGCAGAATACATCGATGGTGCAAATAGTTGCGCATAACGCATCGTTGCAAACGTATGTTCAGAGTCTTCTCAACAGTGGTGCAAACGTTAGTACGATTACACATTATTTGACGCAATGTTCCGATGAAATCACCCGCAAGCTTATTGCAATGGTGGTTCATGAATTTGGGACACCGCCTGTTCCGTTTGCATTCATAACGCTCGGCAGCGAAGGAAGAGAAGAACGTACATTGATATCCGATCAGGACAATGCAATTATCTATGCCGATGATCCTTCGTCAGCAGTTGATAGCGCCACGTATTTTAACCGGTTTGGCAAGCGAATGAATGAACTGTTGTTTCAGGCGGGATATGAATTATGTGCAGGCGGAATTATGGCGGGAAATCCAAGATGGAATAAACCGTTGAATATGTGGGAAAGATATTTCACTGAATGGATCACAGAAGCGAACCCAAAAAATATTGTGGATATCAATACATTCTTTGATTATAGAACAGTCTATGGCGATGCAGATCTTACGATTAAGTTACGCGCAACAACAAATGAACTGCTGTCACAACACCCTGCCTTTTTTGCCCAAATGGCTCTCGAATGTACAAACTATAAAATTCCTCTCGGATTATTTGGAAGATTGCAGACAGAACACTCAGAGAATAAAGATGGGGCAATCAATATTAAAAATGCTTCCCGTGTAATTGTTAACATCATACGGTTATATTCAATGAAACACAAAATTGACGAAACGAATACCATTCATCGGTTGACGCAATTATATGTTAGCAATGTTTTCCCCTACTCATTGTACCGTGAATTATTATATTCATATGAATTTTTACTCAACGTACAATTCAGACACCACTCGTATACGATATCAAAAAATCTTCACATCGATAACGACATTAGTCTGTCATTTCTAACCGATATTGAAGTAACAACATTAAAAGCTGCCTTGTCAATCATTGCCATTTTTCAGAACAAACTAAAACAAGATTTTAGTTTACCTGCTTGATAATTGATTTATTTGATTTCTGATGTTACACAGAAATTGAAAAATGTTTCTCTACGGAACCGTAGATCAACTCTTCACAACAATTATGACAATTAAATCAAGATTTGACTATATATCGAGCTTTTTTTATAACCATTCCCAACGTTTTTTTTTGGCGTTAAATTGACGATAAATCCAACGTTGAATATATAAACCGGTATTTCTCTTTTTGCAAAATAATTGAATTTTATTCCCATAATCGGAAACAAGACATTATTGTTCTGTCGAAATATTGAACTAAAATCAATAAAAAATTAGCACGCTATTTGTAGTAATATATTGTGATAGCGTTGAAGATTTGTGCAATACTATCTGAATAATTTCCTTCCACATCCACTACCATACGACTATGGCTCAAGGTGAAAAACAACAACATCCCAGCGGTGACAATCGTTTCAAACTATTAGATCGTGCCATCACCAAACATCAAGGACGCGGTGATGCATTGATTGAGGTGCTCCACGTTGCTCAGGGAATCTTCGGTTATCTCGAAAACGATCTTCTTATTTATGTTGCCCATGCTTTAAAACTTCCTCTCAGCAGAGTATACGGTGTTGCAACCTTTTATCACTTCTTTAATTTAAAACCGAATGGTGAACATACATTTGTACTCTGTATGGGAACCGCATGTTATGTAAAAGGTGCAGAACATATTCAAACTGCATTGGAAGAACATCATCAATGCAAGTTCGGACAAACAACAAAGGATAACAAAGTATCATTCATCACGGCGCGGTGTGTCGGTTCCTGCGGACTTGCACCGGTGGCAGTTTTGGATGATGCTGTTGTGGGCAAACTGAATCCGGAAGAATCAATTAAACGTGTTGAACAACTAAAGAATACTCCGCGCGAGGTACTAGCATGACTTTGGAAGATCTACAAGAATTAGCTGATAAAGAACAGCAGCGTCAATCGGAAAAGAAGCATCGCATTTTGTATTGTTCCGCCGCGGGATGTGCTTCATGCGGCAGTGAAAAAGTGAGTGATGCTTTAAAAACGAAAATCAAAGAACACGCACTTGAAAAAGAGTGTGAAGTGATCGGAACCGGTTGTCTCGGTCTTTGCGGTGAAGGTCCGCTCGTAAAAGTGCAAAGTGACAATACGCTCTATCAAAACGTTGATGTTCGTGCCGCAGAAAAAATCATCGAGTCACATATTCTGAACAATAAAAAAGTTGACCAGCATGTCACCGATACATCGGCGCCATTCTTTGCTTCACAAACAAAGATTGTCTTAGAAAATTGCGGTATGATCAATTCCGAAAGTATCGATGAATACATTGCAGCACGCGGTTACGAAGCACTTGCAAAAGCAGTGACCGAAATGGAATCCGGTGACGTGATCGAAGAGATCCGTAAAAGCGGATTGAGAGGACGCGGCGGCGCAGGATATTCCACAGGATTGAAATGGGGAATTGTCCGTAAAGCGCAGGGAGAACAAAAATATATCGTCTGCAATGCTGATGAAGGTGATCCGGGT
>DMPG01000304.1:0-2928 GCA_003456055.1 Bacteroidota bacterium
TGGTCCAATTAATTCCTCGATTCGTTGATCGAAGTAAATTCAAATTCTGGGATGTACCGTACATCGTATCTACACTGGTCGGACTCATTCCGGTCATACAGCCGTCGCCGCCGATCACGCGATACCACGCAACAGTTCCCTGATAGATCGCTGTAGCGTTATCCTGCATTCCTCCGAGTGCAATGGTAGAATCTTTTACTGCACTCGTAAAGCCATTATAGAATTGTGTTGTTTGATATCCGCCGTTTCGTCCTTCAAATGATTCACCAAAATCGGTCGTGCAGAATACTCCGCCGTCACCGCCAAAATAAACGATATCGGGATTGGTTGGATGGATTGCGAATGTATGATGATCGGCGTGAGAATAATCCGACGGACCTTCCGGATCACCGGGATACGGCGTTCCAAAATACCATTTATACCAATACGATTTTTGCGTCTGCGTTATTCCGCCGTCAATTGATTTGTACACATCCACACCGGCACACAATATTTTGCTCGAATCAGTCGGATGAAACAGTGCAAAATGTGAATACCAACCTTGATATGTAGAATAATCATTTGTTGAAACCGTTGTCCAGGAATCTCCACCGTCCGTAGTTTTGCATAACCATGTTCCGAATTCGGCGCCGTTCCCGATACTGGCAAGAAGAACATTCGGAGATTGCGGATACATGTGCAGCAATGCTTTGCCGCCGAACGAAGCAGGTAAACCATTGGTAAGTTTTGTCCAGTTTTTTCCGGAATTACCTGAACGATAAATTCCATTCCCCGGACTTCCCAATCCTCCGCACGATGCAAAGACAATATTCGTATCGGTAGGATGAAGAACAATATCCATTGCCATTGTTACGGAATGGACATTGAACCAGGTCAATCCTGCATCGGTAGACCGGAAAACACCCTCCGAAGTTCCAGCCCAAATTTGATTTTTAAATTGAGGATGGATCCTTATAACATTTACTCCACGCTCTTCAAACTGTGACCAGTCCAGAGACTTTTTCCAGGTAACACCGTTGTTCGTTGTTTTTAGAATTCCAATTCCGTAACTGCCGCGGGTTGTGCGGACAGAAACACCGCCAAGCGCATTTCGATAGCCGTACACTTCTCCGGTTCCGATATAGATCGTGTTGGAATCGGTCGGCACAATAGCGATGGAACTTACACCAAGCACCGGGAATCCTGTTGAGATATATTCCCATGCAATATCTCCTCTTCCTTCCGTTGTGCTTCTCCACAGTCCGCCGCTGGCAGAGCCTGCATAGATCGTGTTCGGATTTTGCGGATTGATCGCAACGGCAAGCGTTCTTCCACCAATATTATGCGGACCTATTGCGCGCCACGAATCCGTACCGATCTTTTTCAATGCCTCGTTTTTTTTATTGTTGGTAAACGCTGCAAAATATACTGCGTCGTTAATCGTTTTTTTTGGATATGCACGCTGCGTTTCCCACAATTGCAACGATTGATATGCTCCCGAAAGCTTATAAGGATGCGGTTTGAGGAGCGTGAATGCTGCAATAAA
The DNA here is from genome assembly GCA_003456055.1 of Bacteroidota bacterium. Lineage (GTDB taxonomy): Bacteria > Bacteroidota > Ignavibacteria > UBA10030 > UBA8401 > UBA8401. The sequence goes on from DMPG01000304.1 coordinate 1,526, forward strand.
ATAGAGTGCCACCGCACCTGTTGCAATCAGAAAAGATCGTAGTTGAATTTTCATTTGATATTATTTCATTAACAATAGTTTTTTCGTTGATGTAAAACTTCCAGCTCTCATCATGGCAAAATATATTCCACTGGAATATTGCGATCCATTCCATTGCGCAGAATACGTTCCTGCATTTTTTACCTCATTTACCAGAACAGCAACTTCTCTTCCCAACACATCATATACCTCGCTAAAGATAAATGTGTTAGATAGAATGATTGAATGTACTGTTTTTTCTTCAACAAAATCATTGTTTACGATCCATTCAAGAGTGATTTGTCGTTGTTTCATTGAACCTTTCCGGAATCCTTTGCCGTTTAGCCGCATCTCATCATTAACGCAATATTACTTTTTTTCCCTTCATGAGGCATGTCAATGAAACAGTTCTTCTCTCTTTTTTTACTTCTCCTTCCTATCATCGTTTTTTCGCAGGATAATAACGGTTCCATTTCCGGCGAAGTGCGCGATGCCATAACAAAGCAGCCGCTTCCCGGCGCAAATATTGTCATTTCAGGAACGTTGTTTGGTGCGGCGTGCGATGACAAAGGATATTATGTCATAAAAAATGTCGCTCCTGGAAAATACAGCCTGAAAGCATCTATTATTGGCTATGAAAGTTCAACGAACTCTGATGTTGTTGTCAGTCCTTTGCGAAATAAAAAAATTTCCTTTGAATTGAATTCTTCAACAATAGAAATGAACGAAGTAAGTATTCAAAGCGATTATTTTGCGCGTCCCGCTGAGAATGTCGTCAGTATGCGCACATTATCGCCGGAAGAGATCCGCCGTTCTCCCGGTTCGGCGGAAGATATCTTTCGAGTGATGCAGTCAATGCCAGGCGTTGCAACAGCCGGCGGAAAAAGTGCGCAGCTGATCGTCCGGGGCGGAAGTCCTGACGAAAATCTGACGCTCCTCGATAATATAGAGATCTATAATCCGATCCATTTTGCCCGCACCGGTGAATCGATGGGGATCATCAGCATCGTCAATCCTGCACTGCTTGAAAAAGTGGATTTCCTTACCGGCGGTTTTCCGGCAAAATATGGAGATAAAATGTCTTCGGTCTTTGATATGAAACTGCAGGATGGAAATAAAGAGCTCTATAATAGTGATGTGAACCTTAATATTGGCGGATTCGGCGTTATGGTCGATGGGCCGCTGATCGATAACAGTTCAATGATCCTTTCAGTTCGGCGAGGATTTTTAGATGTTCTTACTTCAATGATGGGAAAACCAGCTGCACCCCGTTATTATGATGCAGTTGGAAAAATTACGTATGACATTGATGCAAACAACCGTCTGAGTTTCGTCGGCTTCTATTATATAGACCAGATCGATAAACTTGGAACGACAAAAGAATC
>DMPG01000304.1:3005-3964 GCA_003456055.1 Bacteroidota bacterium
CATACCGGAAACGGATGGACAACCAATCAAGGAACACAGACGAATCATACGCTGCGCGGCGAAGAGATTCTGGAAAATGAATTCACCGTAAAAACAGAGCTGACTTATCAATTCTCACCCTCACTCGATGTGAAGATCGGCGCGATGGGAAAAACGATCGACTCAAGGAATATTTCGTGGACACCGGAAGATACTACACGCACCGGAACAATAATTCCTGCAACAACAATTTCGTATCGTCCCGATCTTACGAACAAAACAGCTTTCTATCTTCAATCATCATACCGCATCATTGAACCAATTACAATTTCTACCGGATTACGGTACGATCATTTTGCATTGCTCAATGCGGGAAATTTGAGTCCGCGCGTTGCAATTTCATATCGGTTTCTGGAATCAACGTCACTCAACTTCGCGTGGGGAAAATACATCCAATCACCCGCAAGCTTTCAGATCTCACCCGATCCGAGAAATCTTGATCTTCGATACAGTACCGCAATTCATTTTGTTGCAGGCGTTGAACACCGTCTTGCTGACGATACCCGTATAACGATTGAAGCATATCATAAAGAACTGACGAATGTTGTTGTCGATCCGGACAGCTCGAATCTTCTGTTGAATACCGGAACCGGTTACGCGCGTGGAGTTGAACTGTCATTACAAAAGAAATTCTCTGACGGGTTTGTCGGAAGCGCGTCGTATTCATATTCCATTTCAAAGCGCCAGGACAATATCGCGCTTCCGGAATACTATTTTGAGTACGACCGTCCGCATATCATCAATCTGCTTGCTGGAATGGAGATCGGAGAAGGATGGCAGATCGGAGCAAAGTTCCAATTCGCATCAGGAAATCCCTACACGCCTGTTGCCGGCGTTGTAAAAAAAGGAAGCATATTCTATCTTGTTGATGGAGCTGTAAACTCCGCTCGCTATCCAGATTATCACAAGATCGATGTCAG
>DMPG01000271.1 GCA_003456055.1 Bacteroidota bacterium
ATCCCAATATTTTTTAGGAGCGACAAACGGTAAATGCGGCTTTGCGAAGCCGACGGCGAAGAAGAATGGTTTTTTGTCTTTTGATAATTTTGCAAGAATGTCCTTGGCATAAAGCGCATTTGCACCATCTCCGTACGCATTATCAGGAACATCAGCACATNNAATCATTCAACTCGCTTCCTTTGAATCCTTTGCTTTCTCCTTCTGCTCTTTGTTTTTTTATTTGTTCCTTTGTTTCTGAAAGCTGATAGTTTAATTCCGGTTTACCGGTCACGTCTGAAATATACTTATCCGAATTCTTATAATAGGGAACACTCCACGATGGTACATCCAAATCTTTATCGACACAACGAGGATCGTAGATTTTTCCAATCCCTTGNNGTATACCCCTGTTCGATAAGATATTGCGGAAGACTTATAATATTCGGATTGACATCGCGCATCCGTGTTTTCAAATCCCACACCTGTGTATTATCGGGACGCAAACCTGTCAAGAGACTAGCACGTGTCGGTCCGCAGACTGCTTGCTGGCAATAGCTTTGAGTAAAGATTGTTCCGCGTTTTGCAAGTCTATCCATATTCGGAGTTTTGATGAGTTTGTCACCATAGCATCCCAGAACAGGTTTCAGATCATCAACAGCNNTTACGCTCAAGCCGATATGAGCGGCTACTCCAAGTGAAACGAGAAATTTATTCATCAATGTGATTTCCTTCGATTGAACTTTCACCAATGGACTTTACGGTTCCTTTGGAAGTTTGTATTCAATGACAATATTGAATAATGGTATTGCACTTAAATTGCGAACGACATGAACCATTGGTTCGGCAAACCGTGCTGTATTAGGCACCTGAATACCTCCGCCTGGAGTTCCTTTAGGATTAAATCTCGGATCAGTTAATTGTACTTCGTTCAAGCGAACAACCACTCTTTGAGCATGGCTGTGAAGTGCGCGCTCACCGCCGGCAGGTAGCCTCTCTTCAAATACACGAAATTGATCGTCTTCATACACCATGGTATTCTTTTCAGGTTCGATCCATTCTTCCGGCTCTTTCAGCGGGGGATGTTTTTTCTTGAAGTTCACTTCAAAATATTCCCCCGNNCCCCCTTGGAATGAATCCTTCTCCTTGAAAACGGCAACGCCTCCACGGTCAAGATTGATTGTTCCTTTGTTACTGTAAACCGATATTTTTGCCAATGCAACGATTACTCGCGATCCAAAATCCGAAAGTTGATAATTCGAAGAATTTCGAAAGACCTTAACATATTCATTTTCGAATGCAATACTGTCGGGCAAATATGTTTTTTTCTTATACTCAAACCAATCAACATCCGCGTAGTTTTTACTGCGCATTCCATTTGACGATGCATACATACCGATAAACGTTCCTGTAAATCTTCCTGCCCCAGCAAGTCCCAACAATCTTCCATCAACGTCCGCTTTTAGAATCTTCCAATCCTTTCCGTTGGTTGAATAACTGAACGAATAGAGAATTTCATTCGAACTGATTTGTAGATGTGAAATAGTTTGCTCAATGATCGATTTTGCAATCACTGAATCTTTAGTGCCAATTCCATACTTTCGGGATAGGATCAATATCTTTTTTCCATTTTCCAATCCGAATGTATATCGCAAATAATTATCCTTATCCCGTTCAACGACCAATCCGGCTGTTTCATTTTCGGTTTGTGGAACGAACTCTATTTTCACCGTTGCAACAAAACTTTTATGTTCCAGCCGTTTACCGATGAATGACGGGTTCGCTTGATCGGAGATCGTTTCGGGACGAAGATCGATCCGTAAAAATCCTTTCCGTTTGGTCAATGACCACCATTCACTTCTGGGTGTACGAATGAACGTCCAATAGTTGTTCAGTGGCGNNAAGATTCGGACTTGAATGAATCAATTCTCCTTTTCCTTTACGACCGTTCGGATTCACGATTGGCCATGGTCCGCTCCAGTCCACGGGCGACATGAATGTTTCACGTCCCATAATGTGATTCTCGCCGCCATACGGACGCTTCGCCAAATAGACCATCCACCAATCTCCTTTTTGCGTTTGGACCAAATCGGCATGACCGGTGGAAGTTNNCATCTCGATGAGTTAAGATAGGATTTGCCGGATTCATGGTATACGGACCATAAACATTGTCGCTCATCCAAATTGACACTGCATGGTTTTGGCTTGTCCCACCATGCGCAATGAGCAGATAATATTTTCCATCCTTTTTATAAATATGCGAGGCTTCGTAGTTATTGACACCTGTTTCTATTCCGCCATCAAGTGTCCCTTTCCTAAAATACTCTCCTCCATCAAGAACATCTGTTCTCTTTCCGGTGAGCTGCCACGTGTTGATATCCAGTTCCTGGACCCAAATATTCCTGTGCTTATCCCATAACTTTACTGAAGGCGTACCATTTCCGGAATAATATACTTTCCCGTCATCATCAAAGAACAGTGAAGGATCAATTCCTTCCGCTCCGACTATCCAGTGAGGTTCGGACCATGGACCGGCTGGATTTTTTGCTGTCACGATAAAATTGCGATGCTGCGGCTTTTTTGATTGACCAACCAATGTGGTGATCATATAATAGGTGCCATTGTGATATCGTATGGTCGGTGCATAGATACCTCCTGAACAAGCGATGCTATCAAGATCCAATTGTGATGGCCGATGAAGTACATGTCCAATCATCTTCCAGTGAACGAGATCGCGNNGGAAAATACTCAAACGTGGATGTAACAAGATAATAATCATCCCCAACTCTACAGATACTTGGATCTGGATTGAACCCCGGAATGATCGGATTTTCATACGTTGATTGAGCAATCAACACGCTTGCGTTCATTGAAAATAACAAGC
>DMPG01000096.1:0-5066 GCA_003456055.1 Bacteroidota bacterium
CCGATCTCTTCATACGATTTTACTTCAATCGCATCAGGTTTATTGAATGTCATTTTATTCTTCTTCATCACCTCAAGCGATTTGATATTATCTTTGCGGCTCAACTCGGTCAGCTTTCGCATAAAAGCTTTTCCATGTTTCACTAGAATCTGCTGCAGATCAGACGGAATTTTATCGAAATCCCTTTTTGAAATGACAACAGCTCCAGAAGCATTCGTCAACGGATAATCCATTAAATGACTTGTTGCCGTATTCCACTGCAACGAAACTATTGCCAACGGAGAAGCATACGCACCGGTGATCAATCCCGTTTGCAGTGAAGTTACCACATCCGTGATAGAAAGTTGAATGGGATTGATACCAATCGCTTTGAATGTAGCATCCGCAACAGGATCCCCTTCCCATTCCCACATTTTAATCGAATGCAGATCACTGATTTTCGTTACCGGTGTTTTCGAGATGATATAGACTGAACCTACTTCCGCCCATCCGAGAAGGACAAAACCACCATTCACAAATTCATTGGTAAATTCACCGTCGAATTGTGTTAAGATCTGGTCAACTTCTGCTGTATTCTTAAATAAAAATGGTGCATCGAGCACTCGTGCAGACTTCGCGATCTCTCCAATGCCAAACCCGGTAATACCCGCACTATTGAATTGTCCTAAACGAATTTTTCGCATCACATCTTTTTCATCTCCTGCAACACCGCCCGCATAAATCCGAAAGCCGAGTTTACCGCCGCTTTCTTTACGAACGGCTGCATCATATTCTTTCATGATATTGATCCACGTGCTTCCTTCCGGTGCAAGTGTTGCAAACTTGATCACATACTCCTGCGAAAACAATAACGATGTAATAAGTAGAAACTGAAAAAATAAAAATATTTTTTTCATGAAATTTTCTTTGGTTGGAGTTTAAAAAAACAATTCGTCAATTTTTTCGGATAATGTTCTTGCTTTTCTCTTTGCAATTGCATTCACCAATCGTTGTTCGGGAAGAGAATCAAGCGACGCTTCTTCAATAGTTGTCAGCAATTTTTGGAATAATTCTTTGTCCTGCATCTGAACACAATAACTCTTTGCCATATACAAATGCGGCAGGACGAATAAATTCTTACCGATCTCAAAACATTTTTCAAAATGGTATCTGGCGCTGTCCGGTTTTCCGCCAAGATTTTTCGGCGTTGTTGCGAGGATTGCAGCAAAATAGAGATGGGCACTTCCATAGAAATACCCTTCATCATGCTTCAACACAAATTCCATCATTGCATTTACTTTCGGTAGATCGCCGAGCACCTCCGGATCAGAAATACTGACATTGATAAGATTGCCCCAAGCATTCGCAGTCCAGAAGATCATCGGAACATCTTTGTTATCAAACTGTTCAAGGCTTTTTTTGAACGCTGCTTGATCCTGATCGAATGCTGCTTGGAATTGTTTGTTCTTTTTCAACGATTTCAGACCGTAATCACGCGCACGTGCATACAATACTTTGGCTCGTTCAACATCAACATCTTCAACAAATCCAAGTGTGTAACCGGTGTATCCCTGTACCAATAGAAAGGCAAGATGATCGTCATCTTTGTCTTTCGCGCGATAAAGAGCTTCTATTAGAGTAAGGTTCCCGGGGATTGCTTTTTCTGCAAAATCCAGATCGGACTCTTCAAAAATTGCTTCTAATCCGTAATCAACAATGTTTGTGGTTGCATTAACGGCTACGGTATTAACAACTCCGCATGACAACGAGAAGAACGAAAAAATAAGCAGAGAAAGGAACAATAAGTGTTTCATATGATAGAAAATATAAAAACGTTGCTGAATATCCAAGATTGATTATTACCTCTAAAATGAATATTTCTTAAGAAATATCAGTCGATTCCGAGAAGAATACTTGCTTCCTTGTTTGTAATCGGGTACTTTTATTCACTGGTGCTGTGATTTTCAATGACTTTTAAAAAATGAATGACCCATGAAAGAACAAAAAGCAAAAATACTCATCATTGAAGATGAGAAAAAGATCTCTGCGCTGATCCGAAAAGGATTGGAAGAGGAGAAATATTCTGTGGAGGACGCATTCGACGGTGAAAAGGGGGAACAATTGGCTCTGAAGCAGCACTTCGATCTTATCATCCTCGATATTATGCTCCCAAAAAAAGATGGTATTCAAGTGCTGAGTGCTTTTCGTTCGTCGAATATCGAAACTCCTGTATTAATGCTGACGGCGAAAGGAAGCGTGGAAGACCGTGTAAAAGGACTCGATACCGGCGCAGATGATTATCTTGTAAAGCCTTTTGCCATTACTGAATTACTGGCGAGGGTTCGCTCTCTCCTTCGCAGAAAAAAGGGGTCTGAAAAATCTGCAACGACTCTAACAATTGCTGACCTTACGGTTGATCTTGTAACCCGTAAAGTCATTCGCGATGGAAAAATGATCGATCTAACAACAAAGGAATTTTCATTGCTCGAATTTTTTATCCGTAATAAGAACAAAACGCTTAATCGCAGCACTATTACGGAACATATTTGGAATTACAATTTCGACACCGGAACAAATATTATCGATGTCTACATCAATCATTTACGTGCAAAGATCGACGGAGATTTTGGGAAAAAACTGCTTCATACCATTCGCGGTGTCGGTTATGTTATGAAGGATCAATAAAATATTTTTTTATCAATGAAAAATCTTCAGCGTTCAATTCGATTTAGACTCACACTTTATTATTCCCTCATTGTCGGCGCAACACTTCTTGGTTTTGCCGTTGCATCATATTTTTATACTGAACAGAATCTTCTCTCCAGTCTCGATCGTTCGTTATATCAAGAAGTTGTTACGATCAAAAATTTCATTGAACCTCAGGCTAAAAAAGTCCGATTAAAAAAGCAACGTCCAAAACAAAAACTTCAATCATCGGTTGATAGGAAATCAGCGGCTGAAACAGTACGGAGATCTAATGAAGTTGAGATGAAAAATATCGACTCAAGTGATGTTGAATTTGATGAATTATGGAATAAGATCTACGAACATTCACTCCAGGTCTCTAAAAAACAGATCGTTCAGATCCGGGACCGTAACGGCGATATCCTCTATAAATCCGGTCTTGGCAAAGAAGAGAACATCACATTTGATGATATTCCGCAGGATATCACAAAGCTTGTCACTATTTGGAACGCTCAGGGACAACCGCTACGCCTTGCCGTAAGCCAGGATCGAACGATGAAAGTGTATATTGCATATCCAATCTCTGAGATCAATGAAGTACTGGGCAATTTATTCTCAATTTTCCTGCTGCTGATCCCCGTTGCAATTGTAATTTCGATCAGCGGCGGATGGTTCCTGGCTGCGCGTTCGTTCAAACCGGTGGATGATATAACAAGAACAGCGCGGGCAATCACAGCACATAACCTGGATCAACGGATACAATCTTCCGGTGTTGATGATGAACTAGGACGCTTAGTTGCAACATTCAATGAAATGATCAGCCGTTTGCAACTTTCATTCGCACAGATCCAGCAGTTTTCCAGCGATGCTTCCCACGAACTACGAACACCGTTAACAATATTGAGAGGTGAATTAGAGCTTGCGCTTCGAACAAAAAAACATTCTCCCGAAGAATTTCGGATCGTAATTTCAAGTGCATTAGAAGAAACTCTTCGGATGTCGTCAATCATAGAGAACCTTCTTTCCCTCGCTAAATCAGATGTCGCACGGCCGACTGCCAATTTCAATGATGTATGGCTGCGGCCAATTATTCAGGAGTTATATGAAGATTGTACAATACTTGCTGAGAATAAACATATCACGGTGAAACTCGGTACCTTGGATGATGCGTTGATTCTTGGAGACACCGTCCGTCTGCGTCAACTATTCTTAAATCTTATCGATAATGCGATAAAATATACTCCGGAAAACGGGTTGGTGGAAATTTCTCTTTTCCGTGAAAACGGTATGGTGAAGGTGCGAGTAAAAGATACCGGAATGGGAATTCCCGCAGACGATATTTCAAAGATTTTCGACCGATTCTATCGTGTTGATAAAGCACGTTCACGTGAACTTGGCGGCAGCGGACTTGGACTTTCGATTTCAAAGTGGATCGCCGATATACATAGCGGTTCAATTTCCGTTGAAAGTGAACTCAATGTTGGCACTGTTTTTACGGTTACATTTCCTCTTAAAACACCCACTCCACAATTGACAATGCTCAATTAATTTTTGCTGTGCATTGCATCTTGCAATGTGAATGAGTATTATTTTAAAAGTACAAAAACAATTCACTAAATTATCACCATCGGAGATTTTGAATGTCAACTGACCAACAAGGAACTACGCTCGCTCGTCGATTAACGCTCACCAATGGGATTATGGTGGTGATTGGCTCCGTCATCGGGTCCGGAATTTTTCTTACTCCACAAAATGTCGCCGCCAATGTTGACGTTCCCGGATTGATGATCGGCGTTTGGATTTTGACGGGATTGTTGACGCTTGCAGGTGCATTGACCAATGCAGAAGTTGCAAGTTTAATTCCGGAAGCCGGAGGACAATATGTTTTTTTNNCGCGTCACGTTTGGTCAATTAACCGCATTTTTATATGGGTGGACAACATTTATTGTCTATCAAACGGGTTCCATTGCAGCAATTGCAGTTGCGTTTGCAAAATATCTCGGATACTTCGTTGATCTTCCGCATCTTGGACCTGAACTAGAAGCATGGCAGCTCCCACTTCTTGGAAACATTTTTCCATTAAAAAATATTGGTGTTACAATGGTTGCAATCGGAGCGATCGTCACCGTTACAACGATCAATTATTTTGGTGTTCAATTCGGCGGAATGATCCAGAACGTTTTCACTATCTTAAAAGTTGTGGCAATCGGTGCAATTATAATTTTGGCATTTTCGTCGGGAAAAGGAAGCGTTGATAATTTCTTTCCGTTGTGGGGAATGCCTTCTTCAGGCTCTCTCCTTGCAGCAGTCGGTGTTGCAATGATCGCAACATTATGGTCGTATGACGGCTGGAATTCACTGACGTATCTTGCGGGAGAAGTGATCGAACCTCAAAAAAATAT
>DMPG01000096.1:5127-5274 GCA_003456055.1 Bacteroidota bacterium
GCGGATGTTATGAATGTTGTCTTTTACGGCTGGGGCGGCGCAATTATTTCGGCGATGGTAATGATCTCTACGTTTGGAACGGTGAATGCAACGTCAATGACAACCGCACGTGTGTTCTACGCTATGGCAAAAGATAAAATGTTCTTT
>DMPG01000200.1 GCA_003456055.1 Bacteroidota bacterium
TCAGCGGCAATATCATGGTCCTTTTATAGGACTGCTATTTTAACTTTTTCTTAAATGTGTTCAATTCTCTTTTACGATTGATTGGATCTGTTTAATATATCGCTCGACATCGAATTTCTTTTTGCAACCATTGTAATTCATATATCGAATCTTTCCGAATACAGGCCGGTCAAACCACGCACGGTCATGAACTCCTCCAATACTCCACGCAAGTCCGGTATATCCATTCGGATCGCGTCCATCTAATTCGTATTTATCATTCAAATAATTTCCGATCAACAACGCTTCTTCAGGCGAAGGGGTCCATTCAAGGATTTTTTTTGCCCAATACATTCTCATGTATCCGTGCATTTTTCCCAAATAGACCATTTGATTTTGAGCAGCATTCCAGAGATCGTCATGCGTTAATGCTTTTTCGAATTGATCTATCGTGTAACAATATTCCCGTTTATCATTTCGGTGCTGATTGATGGATAATTGAGCCCAGGCAGGGAATCCTTCGAATTTTTCATAATTCTTGTTGTAATGCGTGAAATTATCAGCGATCTCCCTTCGTACAATCAGCTCCTCAAGAAATGCTTCTTCGTTTCCAAGATTATTTGCAGAACCATTCTTATTCTTTTGAACGATTTCTTGAATATTCCTTCCAGTCATTTTTACAACTTCAAGAGCGACACGCTGTGGTGAAAGATGTCCGAAGTGCAAAAATGGCGAGAGATTAGATTGTGCATCTATTGTAGGATCATTTCTATCGATATTATAATTGTGTAACCGATTCTTCAAAAAATCTTTCATGGAGGAATGTGCAGATATTTCGCCCGGTACGATCCAGTCAACTTCCTTTACATCCCGATTGATCTGCAAACTTTTATTTGCTTTTTTCCAGTCAATTTTTGGTACATCGTCATTCCAATTGAACGGATGTTTTCGAATGGAAGGGAAATCATCTAAAAATTCCGGTAGTAAACGGTGGATCTTTGGTCTGATCGTATAAGCACCAAATTCCTGTTTATCAGATGCTACTCTGGCAGGAACGATGTTATGTGCATCCACATCGTAGAACGAAGCGGTGATCTTTTCCGCAACGGAATTTTTATAATGATCAACGATATTCAGCGGATTAAAATCGGCAACAAGTTTTGTAACATGATGCTGAAAAACAAATTTTGGTATTTCAACTTCAGGTGTTCCGAGCAGGAGATAGAATGGAATGTTCTTTTCCTTCAACAATAGTTCAGTCTCATGAAATCCTTTCAGAATGAATCCATACGCTCGTTCAGTTGCTTCAAGAAATGTCGGAGGGAGGCAAAATACTACAGCGAGCGGCATCTTATATTTTATTGCGAGTGATTGAGCGAATAACAATGCCCAATTATCATTCATCCGCATTTCACGCCCCATCCAATACGTTACGGTTCCTTCCTGATGGGGAAGCTCCTTGATAATGTGAATTCGTTTTGGATTTATAGGTGAAGCCATCTATTTGATCAAACTCATCTTCTTCGTTTGGATGAAATTCTCTGTTTGTAACCGATAATAGTAGATTCCGGAAGGGTATTGTTTTGCATTCCAGATGAAGGTGTAAACACCCTGTTCCATTCTTTGGTTCACCATTGTCTCAATTGTTCGTCCAAGAACATCAAATATTTGCACTACGACATTCTCGCTTCGAGGAATCACAAATTCAATGGTTGTCGACGGGTTAAATGGATTGGGGAAATTCTGTTTCAGTGAATATTCACCGGGTGTTATGACATCATCACGGATCGATAAGACCTTTTGTGTGGTCGCGGTTTTCAAAACAATATTATTATTCGGATCGAAGACCATTGATACAGGCACCGATGGGAATTTGAAGGTGAACGTATCCTTGTTGACGGAGTTGAATACTCTTACCGTAGTATCTGTTCCGTTCATTAAAGAGAATTTTAATTCGATCGGCATTTTCCAGAATGCTCCGGTGGATTGCGTTTGTGCTATCAACACTCTTGCACTGCTATCGTTGTTATTGACGGAATATTGAGTAGAATAGAGAGGATGATTTGCAACTTTCACCCATTGATTGAAGAACCATGTGAGGTCTTGATTTGTACTGGTATTGATCTGGTTGATAAAATCATCGGTCGTGATCGTTCCGAATTTCAGCGCCGGATTGGCAGCATACTCATTGATCGCTGAAAAGAATGCCGAATCACCAAGAACATATCGAAGCATATGAAGTACGCACGCACCCTTATAATACGTTACGGCCGTATTAAATAATTGACTTGTGGTGGGAGTGGTGATAGCCCATGAAGGAACATAGATCGCTCTGCCGGGATTTCCGTTCAAATATCCTGTTGCATTGGCGGTAATATCCGTTTTGTACCGACTATAGCCTGAAGTGTATTCATACCATAACGCTTCGCCATACGTTGCAAAACCTTCATTCAGCCATATATCAGCCCACGTTGCACATGTTATCATATCACCGAACCATTGATGAGCATATTCGTGCGACACCAGATTTTCATTTGTATAACCGTTCGGCATTAGACTTGTCAATGTTTGATTCTCCATTCCACCCCAGGTGAAGGAACTGTTCATTGTTGCAAATCCATTCTTTTCGAACGGATGTTCACCAAATAGTTCAGAGAATCTATTTGTCATCGGAATGATCTTTGTTTTAATATTGTTCAATCCGGTTTGTGACTCACCTTTGTTCCAATAAAAGAACATCGGAATACTATCGTTTGGATTTGATAATTTTTTCCAATAAACAATATCAAGATTATAATTGACCTTTGACGAGATGACGACAAGATATGTCGCAACCGGTTCTTTGCTGCGCCAGTGATAGGTGAGTGTATCCGCANNCGAGTCTGACCGAAGAAGGAACTTTTGCAATCAATTCAACGGTCGCCTTATCCGACGGTCGATCCCAGCAGGGGAACCATTTTCGCGCACCTTCCGGCTCTGCATCGGTAAAAACCATTCCATCTGTTCCGACATAGAATGCGCCATCGGAAATTTCATTATGCCGGTAATTGATCTTGACATATAGTGTCTCATTTTGCTGATATGTCCTGTCTAATTGTATGTTTAACACATTGCCTAATTGTTTAAAAGAGATACCGGCAAATTCTAGAGAATTGACCAACAGTGACGTAACATTAGCATCGAGACTAATCGAAGAAATTATAGAATCGGCTCGCAGCATTATTGTAACAGAACCGATGAACGATTTTGGAAAGGGGGAAGAATAGTTCTTGAAAAGATCGAGATCAATTTTGTAATGGAGTACATCGAAAGAATGTTTTGGAGAGCCCGGTGAATTATGTTTTTCAAATGTACCGGAAAAATATTTACTTTGTTTTCCTTCTGAACAGAGTTCAGCGCCGGTTTTTTCTTTTTCCTGCGCTTGAATATGCAGTGAAAAAATAAAAACGAGAAGAATAATAATGAGAATATTTTTCATAAACGGACTTTCAGAGAAGTTCTAGATTGATACCTGCTTACCAGGTACAGTGTATTGATGTAAAGATAATTAAAAGAAAAGGAAGTAAATTGTTTTTAGTGAAAAAATCTGCACCCCTATAACCTTCGCAAGGTTCAAACGCACAGGAATATTGTTATATCGAACTATGCCTATAACCTTGCGAAGGATTTAAAGTGATTCCGTAAATCTAGAAATATAATCAGAATTGAAAAACATATATACGGTACTATTTTGCCAGGATCATTTTCTTTGTTTGATTGAATTGTTTGGTTTGAATGCGATAAAAATATACTCCATTCGAATATTGAGCTGCATTCCATTTAATTTTGTGAACTCCTGCGGTAACTTTTTCATTCAACAGCGTTTGAATTTTACGTCCAAGAATGTCGAATACAGTCAATGAAACAAATTCGTTGCTCAACACTGAAAACTCGATCATCGTTGATGGATTGAATGGATTAGGATAATTTTGAGATAATGAATATTCCGTTGGGAGTGATTGTTCTCTCTTTGTGGAGAGTGGTGGAGTAAAGTGAAATTGATATGAGTCAGATTTTGTCAATGGTTTCATAATTCTAATCTTGAACTTGTCGCCACTGACGGGATTGATCGCTGTACTATTTGCTATGAATTGAACATGCCAGGATAGTAATGTGTTGTTCAACGAATCTTTCTCCATCAGATATAATTCGTCAAATTCAGAGAGGATACCATTTCCATCAAAATCACCAAAAATGAATTTTGTCTTTCTGTTCAATGTTGTATTCCAGACAAGAAAATTCAAATGAACAGCTCCAGCACCATACAGCGCTAGCGAAGTATCGACAATAGAATTACTAATCAGAATCTCATAATCTGATGGAAACGGTATTGCAGATACTGTTCCTGATTCTGTAATAATATCGATCAACCGTATTTCTCCCATCAAATTTGATGTTCCTACGATCCACCGTGTAGAATCAACATTTACTATTGGAGCTTGAAGATCATAGATCAACAATCGAAATCCGTCAAACAGCGGACCTTCCGTTTTGCCGTCAAGTTCAGTCGCATCTTTTACAACCTCAATTCCTTTGGTGTTGAACACGGAATAAGTCTTCTTCCCGAGAGATTCTTTGAATATGATGGAATAATTTGCCGTACGGAGAGATTCAATGGACATACCCATTGCTTTGATCACCGCATCGCTATGTCCGTTTACATGAGTAAATATTGCATTGTTTAAATCGAGCCGTTTATTGAACAGAATCTGTTTTGGTGAAACCGACTGAGAAGAGAGAACACCATCAGAACCGGTAATTCTAAAAAGCAGGTTATTGCTGTTTGAAAATATTTTAGTGTCGAAATAATAGCTTCCAGTGTTAGGAATTGATGCAGCGACTGAACTCCAGGAAATTCCTCCATTGTGTGATAAATCTAAATTAATTGAAAGAGCATCTCCATCAGCATCTGCAGCATTCCATAACAAAGTGTACATTCCTGAAATCGTTTCACCTTCGTTCATAAAAGCAAAATCAACATCCGGAGCTCCGTTTCCGGGATTGTTGATGGTAAATGTTCCGGTCACAGTGGATCCATAGAGTGAATCACCCACGGTTATGATCTTTAATTTATATCGTGTTCCATCTGAAAGAAGTACAGTGTTCAACGATGCCGATGAATCATTTCCATTTGTAGAAAAAAAGTTTGTCCATTCTTTTCCGGAATTTTTTGAATATAAAAGATACGTTGTCAGATCATTAGGGAACAATTTTCGTGACCATTCAATCATAGAAGATCCCGAGAGCACCTGTCNNCATTCTATCATAGAAGATCCCGAGAGTACCTGTCCTGTGTACTGTTTATTTAAGGTAAGATCGAGATTGTTTTCTGCAGAATGAAGCTTTTGCCAATGAAGCGGCAGTGTGACTGCCACATGCCAATCTGCATAGAACCAATTATGCTGAGCGTTGGGGTCCAGGACGAATGATGGGAGTGAATTATAAATTCCTTTTGCATTGAGAATGTTGAAGACAGCCTGGTTGTTCGAATTGTTGTTACCGCCAAATGATGCTGTATGGTAGAGAAGCTGAATTTGTTTTATATCATAGATCAAAGCGCTGCTTGCGATGCTGAACTTTGTATTATCGAAGTACGGTGAATTTAATGTGCCATCATACGAACCGACCGAGCAGAATAGCTGTGGAACGCTTGCAAGAAGGTTTGTGACGATTGATCCGCCGAGAGAGAATCCATCCATCGCGCGGTGCCATCGACTAGGAATTGTTCTGTAATTCGCATCAATGTACGGGATCAGGTCCTTAACGAGATACGTATACTCATTTTGTGATGCCGGAGCACCGAGTCCGGGCATGATCAGGATCATTCTGCCGACCTTCTTTTTTGCATAGAGCGAATCAAAGACCGTTTTAATGTTTCCACGCCGGGCAGCATCTTCGCTCGGGTCAGCCCATTCATCAACCGCACCACGGAAAAGATAAACAACAGGATACCGATCTGTCTCGGAATCATATCCTTCCGGAAAAAAAATGTTGAACTCTTTGGTGGTGGAAAGTGTCGTTGAAAAATGATTTTTTAATTCAATTCGGCTCGGTTGTGCAAATGACAGAGTAAAGAATAACAGAAGTGGAAAGTATTTCATACGAAAATCTTCTCTTTGGTTAATAATTCAAAGGTACCAATAAATGAGAAGAAAATCAGAAGATAAAATAAGCAACACCAATGTCATCGAACCGATGACATCTTATTAATTGCGGGAAGGGAAAGATTTTCTTATATTTGTTCAGAAAAAAATAGAATGCTGGCGTAGCTCAGTTGGTAGAGCAGCTGATTTGTAATCAG
>DMPG01000381.1 GCA_003456055.1 Bacteroidota bacterium
AATATATTTGGCTTCCCGGGAGGAAGTATCACAGAACATTTGAACTGTCTGCAGGAAGTGAACGAAGGCCAACTCAATGGTATTGCAAAGAACATCTTTCAATCGATATTAAAAGATAATTTTGGACATTCAATCGTCAATCCTGAGTCCTTAAAATTCATACTTCAGCAAACGATCGAACAAACAAATGTTGAGCTCTATTTTCACACAGTTCCAAAGAATATCGAAGTGATTGAAAATAGAATCTTGGAAGTTTCATTCCTTGCAAAAGAAGGAATAATGAAGATCAAAGGAAAGAAAATTGTCGATGCATCCGATGATTATTATGGCGCAGTTTTGTTCAATAGAAAGAGGACAATCGTTGAACGGCGGTTCAATATTTTCATCTCCCCTCCTGGCAATGATGACTTTTTATCCTACAAGAAGATACGAACAGCGGTAAAATTATCAGATGGGAGATATTGGCTGTCATTAGAGATCGAATCAAGTGATGATCTTTTTGTTGAGAGTGAATCACACATGGTGATGGATACATTTCGGGTATTTTTAGAAAAATCACAATGCAGAATTCAAGTGCTTCCACTTGGCGTTCAGACAATGTACGCGATGAATACGGTGTCTGATCTCAATAATTTTTTCGTCACCATCGACGATATCCTTGGAACTACTTTCAAATCGTCCGAACAATTTTCTAAAGCAACACTAATTGAAACTGTCCACAATAATTTCCATTAACGGCATTATCAATGAATGAAGTATTTCAAAAGATTAAAAATGGATTGATCGTTTCCTGTCAGGCAGAAGGAAATTCACCGTTCAATTCTCCTGAAGGAGTATTACTCTTTGCGCAATCAGCTTACCAAGGCGGTGCTGTAGCAATTAGATCTGAAGGAATCGAAAAGACAAAAACGATCATCAATTCGATCCAATTACCAGTGATCGGTCTTATCAAATCATCCTTTAATGATGGATATGTTCGAATTACCGGTTCATGGAAAGATGTGGAAGATCTTCAGTCCATTGGAACATCAATCATTGCTATTGACGGGACATTTCGGAAAAGGGAAAATTTGACAGGTCCGGAATTCATCGCCGAAGTTAAAAAGAAAATTAATTGTGTAGTCATGGCAGATATTGCCACCGATGAAGAAGCGATTGCATGCGCTGTCGCCGGCGCTGATTGCGTCTCAACAACATTAAGCGGATACACACCTGAGACACGTTCTTCAGGTGATTCGCCTGATTATGAATTACTAGAATCACTTGCCAAACAACTTTCAATTCCGGTCATTGCAGAAGGACGGATCAATACTCCTGAAATCGCTGCAACAATGAAATCACTCGGTGCGTGGAGTATTGTTGTCGGTTCTGCAATTACACGACCGACTGAGATCACAAGATGGTTCGTTCAATCAATGAAGAATAAATAATTTCTATGTCTTTATGTTCTGAATATGATGTGATTGTAGTCGGTGCCGGTATCGCCGGGATCAGTGCCGCAGTAAAAGCGGGTCGATCCGGCGTTTCTGTTTTATTAATAGAACAATATGGTTTTGTTGGAGGGATGTCTACCGCCGGTATGGTCTCTCCTTTCATGAAGCATGAAGTGAATGGTGAAGTGTTGGTTCGCGGCGTGTTTGAGGATATCGAACGTGAAATGCGGAAACAGCATGGGATGATCGATAACGGATTCTTTGCAAATGCTTTTAGATCTGCATCATATCATCTCTTAAAAGAAGCCGGATGCACAATCTTACTTCACAGTATTATTTCTAGTGTAACGAAAAAAAATAATAGAGTTGAATCTATTACTGTATTTGTTGACGGCAGAGAGTTCACAATCAAAGGGAAAATATTCATTGATACTTCAGGTGATGCACAGTTATTATTCCTTGCCGATTTACCATGGGTAAAAGGTGATGAGAAGACAGGATTGCTGCAAGCGCTGACATTATTTTTCCGAATGGGAAATATCAACCTTAAAAAGGTAACCGAGTACGCTGCGAGAAATAAAAGTGATTTCTTTGATTGGATGGATTACAATTTTGATTTTACAAAGATCATTTCTGTTGCAGGTTATTTCAGCAATGTAAAAAAAGCAATACAGGAAAAAAGACTCTCTCCTGAAGTTCAATATATATTTTTTACTACGCTGCCGGAATCGGGAGAGGGATCATTCAATACTTCCAATATTTTGGAACTTGACGGTTCATCATCGATCGATTTGACGAAAGCAGAACTCGTAGGTCGAAATCAAGTACATCAAGTCGTAACATTGCTGAAGAATGAAATTCCGGGATTTGAGCATTCCTATTTACTAGAGACTGCACCGCAGGTCGGCATTCGAGAAACTCGCCGAGCAGTGGGTGATTATGTCGTAAGCGGTGACGATATCAAACGTGGAAGTAAGTTCGATGATGCGATTGCACGCGGATGTTACGGTATTGATATTCACGGTCAAAAAGATGAAAACAGCAGAATGGAACATCTTGCCGATGGTGATTATTATGAAATTCCAATGAGAGCTTTGTTGGTTAAGAACGCTGACAATGTTTTGGTTGCAGGACGATGTATCTCTTCTACCCGCGAAGGGCACAGCGCATTACGAATACAACCAACATCCTCAGCAACAGGTGAGGCGTGCGGAGCTTTGGCGGCACTGGCAGTTCAATCGAATTCATTCATTAGATCAATCGGATATAAAAAAGTTCAAGAGCTCGTCTCAAATAATATCTCCAAATAATAATTGTAATTATCAATGAACATCACCTTCGGAACTGATGGATGGCGCGGGTTGCTTGACAGCGAATTCAATGAGCAATCCGTTTCACTTGTTGCACAGGCATTCTCTGATTATTCGACAAGCGTTACCGCACATCCTTCCATTGTAATCGGATATGATGGAAGACGAAACTCAAAATTATTCGCAGAGCTCTTTGCATCAGTTCTTGAAGGAAATGGAATCACCTATTTTTTGTCGGATCGAGTGATCCCGACCCCGATCGTTTCATATTATGTTAACGCTAAACAGTTGAACTTTGGAGTGATGATAACCGCTTCGCACAATCCGCCGGAATACAATGGGATCAAATTCAAAGCATCGTACGGCGGACCATTCTTCACCGAAGAAACACATAAAGTAGAAGCACTGATTGGAAGAACAGCAGTTAAAAAGGCTATTAATAAACTCAAAACGACCGATCTTAGTTTAATCTATAAAGATCATTTAGAAACGATTGTTGATTTTAAAAAGATTGCTCAGAGTAAACTATCAGTTGTTGTTGATTCGATGAGCGGTGCCGGTGGAACGATGCTGCAAGATTTATTATCACGATATGGCATCAACATCAACACAATTTATGGAACTCCCAACGATAATTTTTCCGGGAGGTTGGCTGAACCGATAGAAAAGAATCTTTTGCCATTACGCCAGGAATTGCAAAGAAATAAATACTCATTAGGTGTTGCAACAGACGGTGACGCCGACAGATTGGGAGTAATGCTTGATAACGGCAATTGGTTAAGCAGTCAAGAAACAATTTTATTGTTAGCGGATTTCCTAAAGAACAATAAAGAGATTGCCGGAGATATCATCAAAACATCGTCGGTGACTAATCTTCTTGAAGTGAATTTTAGTTCATCGGAATGTAATGTCCACGATGTCCAGGTAGGATTCAAATATATCTGCGAAAAAATGATCGAAACTAATGCCGCATTTGGAGCAGAAGAAAGC
>DMPG01000217.1 GCA_003456055.1 Bacteroidota bacterium
TGCGATCGCAAAACTTAGAAAAGTGTTTGGTTTGCGGGGAGAGTTCAAGATCGATTCGTACTCTCGGTCTGCGGAAGAATTTGAAACGGTAGACGAAGTATTGATGGGAATGAATGAACATTCCACGGTTCCTTGTAAAATTGAATCGGTGAAGAAACGCGGTGAAGAGATCTGTCTAAAGCTGGTTGGTATTGACGATAAAACATCCGCTGATATTTTGCGTGGGCAATTTCTTTTTGTTGAAGAGTCCAGAAGAAAAAAACTTTCTGACAAACAGTTCTTTGTGGATGAATTGATCGGTTGTTCGGTAGTTGATGAACGTGGGACAATGCTGGGAGTGTTGAGTGGTATTGAAAAATCTCCTGCTCATACGGTCTATAATGTGCGAACATCAGCAGGATATGTGATGCTGCCGGCGGTTCCGGAATTTATTGTGAATATTGAAATTGATAAGAAAAAGATCGTTGTTCGTCCGCCGGTAGGCCTGTTTAACGGCGAAATGTTGTGAATGAACTGTGAGTATGAGAATAGATATTATTTCCGGTGTTCCGCAATTGCTCAACTATCCATTGAGTGAAAGTATTTTAAAGCGGGCACAGCAGAAAAAGCTTGCGGAGATCATCGTTCACGATTTGCGGACTTTTGCACACGATAAACATAAGATCATCGATCTTCCTCCGTATGGAGGAGGTGCGGGAATGATCCTGAAGCCGGAACCGATCTTTGAATGTATCGAGAAACTGCAGTCAGAACGTTCGTACGATGAGATCATTTATGTGACAGCCGACGGTGAACGGTTCGATCAAAAAATGGCGAACACATTGTCGCTGAAAAAAAATCTGATCATTCTGTGCGGACATTACAAAGGAATCGATCAGCGTGTACGAGAAGCGCTTATCACCAAAGAAATATCGATCGGTGATTATGTATTGACCGGCGGAGAACTTGCAGCGATGGTCATTACTGATGCAATGGTGAGGTTGATCCCCGGTGTTATTGGTGACGGAGAATCGGCGTTGACGGATTCATTTCAGGATGGATTGCTTGATGCACCGAGTTATACTCGACCTGAAGATTTTCGAGGAATGAAAGTTCCCGAAGTGTTGCTGGGTGGAAATCATAAAGAAGTATCGAAATGGAAAGATCAGCAGCGAAGATCAAAGACAGAAGAGCGAAGGAAAGATTTGTTGTAATATCAGAGGTGCCGAAATAAGTTCGGCATGGCGTGAACAGATAGAAATTAAAATACATTATTCAATCATCGTTCCGGAATAGCGGGACAAAAATAAACGAGGTAGCTATGGACAAAATAAAATTAGTGGAAGCAGCTTTTGTAAAATCCGATCTTCCGGAATTCAAAGTCGGCGATATTCTGAATGTTCACGTTCGTGTTGTTGAAGGTGAAAAAGAACGTATCCAGCAATATCAAGGAATCGTCATCGGTCGGCGAGGTGAAGGAATGGGTGCAACATTCACCGTTCGCAAAGTTTCCGACGGTGTCGGCGTTGAAAGAATTTTCCCGCTGCATTCACCCCGTATCGCAAAAATTGAAAAAGTGAAACAAGGACAAACACGCCGTGCGAAGCTTTATTATTTGCGTGGTATGGCAGCAAAACAGATACGTCAAAAAACCGGTTCAAATCAATGAGTTCACCGATTCGCATTGGCGGACTTCGGGATCTATACACTCAACCGCTGTATCGAACAATCAAAGGTTCCCCCGATTCACCGGGGGAACTTTTGTTTGATATACCATCCGTTCACTTCGATGCAATTATGAGCAACGAAATAGATGCGGCATTTACCACACCGGTCGATTATGCTCAGAACAGTTCAGGAATGATCCTGTATCCGAATATTGGCGTTTCATCAACCGGATACAGCAATGTTGCGCGTCTGTACCTGCGCAAGAATTTGCAATTCATTACATCGTTGGCTGTTGGATTGGTGTCGACAACCGATGTTGCTTTAACACGAATAATACTTGGCGAAAAATATGATTCCGAACCAAAGATTGTTCCTATCCTTGGGTCTGTTGATGATATGCTTGCCAAAGCAGATTGCGCTCTTGTGACCGGAGAAACACTTCTGACGCTCCAAAGCGAATTTCCATTTATCGACATTGTCGATGAATGGTCGGATATTACCGAATTGCCGTTCGTCCATTCATTTTGTATCGCGCGAACAGAGAAATATTCAAAGGACATACACGCTATATTGCATTCTTCAATGGATGCAGGACGCAATTCGATCGGATCGATCGCCAATGAAATCGCCGCCGAAACAAACCGTTCTTCTGATCTGATCCAAAATTACCTTTCTCATTTTTCATATGGATTCGATGAACTTTCTAAGGCTTCACTTGATGAATTTTTCCGGATGGCATTCTATTATGGAATGTTGGCAGATATACCGGAAATCTCGATTGCCGGATGAAAATAAATCTTCATTGAAACTCTGCAATTTTCCGTGTAACTTCATTCAATGCTAAAAAACCTCCTCATAAAAAATTACGCACTGATCGAAGAAATTGCGGTTGATTTTTCTTCTGGTCTTACAATTATCACCGGCGAGACCGGTGCCGGAAAATCTATTCTTATTGATGCTCTTGGGTTATTACTCGGAGAACGAGCCAGTACTGAAATGATCCGTACCGGAGCAGAGAAAGCAATTGTTGAAGGGGTCTTTCATCTTAACGGAAACGTTCGGGTTGCTGATATTTTGCGCGCAGGTGAAAATGAAATTACTGAAGAGTTAATCGTTCGAAGAGAGTTGACGACCAAAGGGCAAAGCCGATGTTTTGTAAATGACTCACCGGTTTCGGTTTCACTGCTAAAAGAAATTGGCGATGAACTTGTTGATCTTCACGGACAACATGAACATCAATCGTTGTTACGTCCGGAAACACACATTGATTTTCTCGATGATTTTGGCGGTTATAAAAAAGAGATCGAATCATACCAATCACTGTTTCGCTTGTTGGCAGAATTGACCGGAAAAAAACGTGAACTACAGGATCAGGAGAATGTATTAAAAGCAAAAAAATCTCTGTTTGAATTTCAGATAAAAGAAATTGATGCGGTCAATCCTCAACCGGGTGAAGAAGATCAGTTAGAATCCGAATTGAAGATCTTAGAGAATACCGAAAAACTGAATGAGCTGACCAACGGGATCCATCAATTATTATATGAAGCAGAACATTCCGTACGTGATAGTTTGGTGAAAGCACGAAAGATGGTTGAGCAACTGGCGGAGATTGATGGAGTATTTACTGAATCTATTGTTGAAGCACGTTCAGCAGAAGTTATTGTTGAAGAGTTATCCAAGCAGGTTCAAAATTATGCATCGCGAATAGAATTCAATCCGGACCGATTAGAAAAAATTCGTGAACGGCTTGGTGCTCTTTCGCTTTTAAAAAAGAAATATGGCGGTACGATCGATCTGTTGATCGAGTTTCGCAAGAAGATCGGTGAAGAGTTTAAATTCGCCGAGAATTTTGATGTTGAACTTTCAAAATTGGAGATGGAATTAGAATCGCTGCGTTCAGAATGTGGGACAAAAGCGAATTTTCTTACACAGAGAAGAAAAGAATCAGCAAAGAAATTGGAACAAGCGATCCTTTCTTCTATTGCAGAATTGGGGATCCAAAAAG
>DMPG01000199.1:0-4193 GCA_003456055.1 Bacteroidota bacterium
ATTCTAAAAACTATGTATCAATTCGCACCTCTTATTATTCTGTTCCCGCTCATTGGTTTTCTTATCAATGGACTGCTCGGACGTAAAATAAAAAATGAAATGATCGTTGGCAGCATCGGAACTCTTGCAGTAGCCGCTTCATTTTTTATTGCTCTTGCAATCTTTTTCGAAATGATTTCTCTTCCCGCTGAAGAACGATCGAAGGTGGTAACGGTATTTCAATGGATCTCAGCCGGAACATTTTCTGTTAATGTAGCTTTTCAGATTGATCAGCTCTCGATCTTGATGACGTTGATCGTTACCGGTGTTGGAAGTTTGATCCATCTCTATTCGATCGGGTATATGCATGGCGATATTGGATTCTGGAGATTTTTTACTTATATGAATCTCTTTATCTTTGCGATGCTCAGTCTTGTTCTTGCCGATAATTATCTGCTAATGTTTCTTGGGTGGGAAGGTGTGGGTTTATGTTCATACTTGTTGATCGGTTTTTGGTATGACAGAAATTTTGAAAAAGGAACGACAGGAGACGCTGCAAAGAAAGCTTTTATCGTCAATCGTATCGGCGATTTTGGATTTCTTCTTGCAATGTTTCTCATATTCAACACATTCGGATCTCTTACGTACGAATCAGTTTTTGCACAAGCAAAAGGATTTTCAGTAGGTGACAATGTAATGTTTTGGATTACTCTGTTAATGTTTGTCGGTGCAACAGGAAAATCTGCACAGATTCCGTTATACGTTTGGCTGCCGGATGCAATGGCGGGTCCAACTCCGGTGTCTGCACTTATCCACGCAGCAACAATGGTGACTGCCGGAATTTATATGGTTGCTCGAAGTTCAATTCTTTTTGCACTTTCACCAACGACGATGGAAATTGTTGCAGTGATAGGATTAGCAACTGCATTCTTTGCAGGAACAATTGGTTTAGTCCAAAATGATATTAAAAAAGTTCTCGCATATTCAACAGTCAGTCAATTAGGATATATGTTTCTTGCGTGCGGTGTTGGCGCATTTGCTGCCGGATTGTTTCACGTAATGACGCATGCATTCTTCAAAGCACTTCTCTTCTTAGGATCCGGTGCTGTCATTCATGCGATGCACGATGAACAAGACATTCAAAAGATGGGCGGCTTGCAAAAATATATGCCGTGGACATTCAGAACATTTTTGATCGGCTCATTTGCGATTTCGGGATTCCCGCTTCTTTCAGGATTCTTTTCCAAAGATGAAATTTTGTGGAAAGCATTTGCTGATGGCGCACCGTGGATGTGGGTGATCGCTACACTTGCTGCAGGAGTAACCGCATTCTATATGTTCAGACTTGTCTCGTTGACTTTTCTTGGGAAAGAACGGTTCGATCATCATCACATTCATCCGCACGAAGCGCCAAAGACAATGCTCATTCCATTATTGGTGCTGGCGTTACTTTCTATCATTGGCGGATATGTAGGAATTCCTCATGTGCTTGGCGGACATAATTATTTTGAAGAATTTTTGGAACCGATCTTTGCCGGTGCAAATTCTAAGATGATGCTGCCGTTGCATGATTCCGCTGCACTTGAACTTGGATTGATGGCAGGTTCTGTTGCGATCGGACTGCTTGGAATGTTTGCAGGATGGAAGATCTATACGCAAAGAACCGAGATTGCCGAACGAACCGCAAAGAAATATTCCGGTCTCCACAAATTGCTCTGGAACAAATATTTTGTCGATGAAACATATGACGCATTGATCGTCAATCCGATCAAACAAACGTCAGATAAATTCTTATGGAAAATTTTCGATGTGAAAGTCATTGATAACACCCTGAACTATTCTGCAAAGTTCGTCGAAGCGACCGCCAGTATCTTTCGTCGTATCCAAACCGGTGTTGTGCAAAGTTACGCCGTTGTTTTTGTGGCAGGGATTTTAGTTATGCTTGGTTATTTAATGGTACGTTAATCTTTTTTGATTGCAACGTTACAAGATTACAGAATTACAAAATCTTCATCCTGACATATCTTGCAATATTGCAATCTTGTATTATAGAATTGTATGAATAATATCCTTACATACACACTTTTTTCGCCGCTGGTCGGAATTCTTCTGTTGCTGTTCATCAACAAAGAAAAACAGAATCTGATAAAATACATTGGTGTTGGCACTTCGATCGTAACGTTTGTCTTGTCGCTGTTCGTTTATTTTGGATTTGATGCTGCAAATACACAAATGCAATTTGTTGAACAGCATCCCTGGATCGCTGGATTGGATATTTCGTATTTCGTCGGTGTTGACGGTCTTTCAATTCTTCTTATTGTTCTTACGACGTTTTTAACGCCAATCGCACTCATTGCATCGTGGGAATCCATAACCGATAGAATAAAGGAATATGTCGCGTTCATGCTGCTGCTTGAAGTCGGTATGCTTGGTGTATTTCTTGCTGTTGATCTTTTCTTGTTTTATGTATTTTGGGAAGCAATGCTCATCCCGATGTATTTCATCATTGGAATTTGGGGAGGTAAAGAAAGAATTTATGCTGCTGTGAAGTTCTTCATCTTTACAATGGCAGGTTCACTCTTAATGTTGATCGCAATTTTGTGGCTCGGGCATTATGCATCAACATTACCCGGAGGATATTTTACAACCAATCTGATAAAATTGTATGCCATAGCACCATCCGTTCCGATGGGAATTCAAATCTGGATGTTTCTTGCGTTCACACTTTCATTTGCCATTAAAGTTCCGTTGTTTCCGCTGCATACGTGGCTGCCTGATGCGCACGTTCAAGCAC
This sequence comes from Bacteroidota bacterium, assembly GCA_003456055.1. Taxonomy (GTDB): domain Bacteria; phylum Bacteroidota; class Ignavibacteria; order UBA10030; family UBA8401; genus UBA8401. Next base: position 2,774 of record DMPG01000199.1, read on the forward strand.
CGACTGCAGGTTCAGTAATATTCGCTGGAGTTCTACTAAAGATGGGAACATACGGTCTGCTTCGTTTCTGTCTTCCGCTATTTCCGTTAGCATCATTTCAATTTACACCGCTGCTTGCAACGCTTGCAGTGATTGGAATTGTGTACGGTGCGCTTGTTGCAATGGTGCAGACCGATGTGAAAAAACTTGTCGCATATTCATCCGTGAGTCACTTAGGATTTGTTGTGCTCGGAATTTTCTCGATGACAGAAGAGGGAGTGCAAGGGGCAGTCATTCAAATGATCAATCACGGACTTTCGACCGGAGCGTTATTTCTTCTCGTCGGGATGATCTATGATCGAAGACATACGCGCGAGATCTCACAGTTCGGCGGCTTGGCGAAAGTGATGCCGGTCTTCTCAACATTATTTATGATCGTAACATTATCATCGATCGGACTTCCGGGATTGAATGGATTTGTCGGTGAATTTTTGATATTACTTGGTTCATTTAATTCTCCGTTCCTTGGGTCGTACGTCTATACGGCATTTGCGGCAACCGGAGTGATCTTCTCCGCCGTGTATATGCTGTGGATGGTTCAGCGAGTCTTCTTCGGAAAGGTCACTCATGAAGAGAACCGATCGCTGCTTGATCTTACAAAACGTGAAATTGCTATCATCCTTCCAATTTTATTATTCATCGTGTGGATCGGTGTGTATCCTTCCACATTCTTAAAGTCATCGGCAGCTTCTACAAAACAAGTTGTCACCCAGATGCAGAATGCAAAGAACGGTAATCTTACGCCAGCAAATACAATAGTGAAATGATTTGGTATTCGGTTTTTTTCAGTTATTAAATAAGAATTATTTATGGATTTCTTCTCGACATCAGAGTTATTAGGCACGTCACCGATCTTAATGCTATCGCTATTTTCACTGATCGCAATGTTGGCGAACGCGTTATTGAAAAATTCTGCTAACGCAGTGTTCGGCGTAAGTATCGTCGGTATTATCGCGTCGATCGCATGTTGTATTTACACGTTTCCTTATTTTGACGATTCGAATCTTCCTCAGACGGCATTTTCTGATATGCTGCTGATTGGTGGATTGCCAAGTTTTTTTGGCATTCTTTTTTTGTTGATAGCACTATTTTCAATATTCATCGCAAAACCGTATCTCGAAAAAGAAGAATATCATTATGGTGAATATTACGTTCTAATCCTTATTGCAACGATTGGAATGTTGATTCTTGGTGCAGCGGCAGATCTGATTACAGTGTTCCTCGGAATAGAAATTATGTCGGTTTCGTTCTATGTTCTTGCGGGTTATTATCGAAATAAACTCTCTTCGAATGAATCTGCGTTGAAATATTTTCTACTTGGCGCATTTGCAACCGGATTTTTGTTATATGGAATTGCGCTTATCTACGGAACGACCGGGAC
>DMPG01000199.1:4217-13081 GCA_003456055.1 Bacteroidota bacterium
TTGATCTTGATCGGGTTTGCGTTCAAAGTTGCAGCAGTTCCTTTTCATATGTGGGTGCCCGATGTGTATGAAGGTGCGCCAACTTCCGTTACTGCCTTTATGTCCACAGGCGGGAAAGCTGCAGCATTCGCATCATTCATCATTACGTTCTCTGTACCAATGTCGATGCATGATGAACGATTGACGATTGTACTAGCAGTACTGGCAGCAGGTTCGATGATCATTGGAAATTGGTTTGGGCTAGTGCAAACAAATTTGAAGAGAATGCTGGCATATTCTAGCATTGCACACGCAGGATATATGATCATTGGTATTGCATCAGGTATTCCACTCGGACAACAAGGTATTGCATTCTATCTTGTATCATATGCTCTAACTAATCTCGGCGCATTCGGAATTATTGCGATGTTGGAAAAAGAGAATGGTACCAAAGTAAATTATGAAGATTATGCCGGACTCGGGAAACGAAAACCCGCATTAGCCGCGCTGCTTGCAATGTTCATGTTTTCATTGACNNGTTCCGCCGTTTGCAGGATTTGTCGGAAAATATTATTTATTTGCCAGTGCTGTGCAGTCGAAATTGACATGGCTTGCAATCCTTGGCGTTATGACCAGTTTATTTTCAACATATTATTATTTGAGAGTTGTTGTCTATATGTATTTTAGAGAAACGACAGACAGTTCAGAGATCGTATTACCACGATTGACATTCCTCACAGTGATTGTTTGCGGAATTGGAATTTTACTTTTTGGTATTTTCCCGTCATTGATTTTCGATCTCATGAAGTCAATTTTTTGATGAATTTGTTATTTGAGAAAACCGTCCGCTTCTCATTGAAGTAGGACGGTTTTTTATTTTTTATGAAATCGATTCTTACACCATTGCAAATGAAAATTGTTGACGGATATGCAATTAATACATTGCACATTCCCTCTCTGCGTTTGATGGAGAATGCGGGGAAAGCGGTTGTGGATGAGATCGTTAATAGAATTGTCTATTCGACGCTTTCCAATAAAGAACATAAGAACTTCCGTTCAAAAGAAGATCAGAGATTCGACTCGTCGAACGAACAATTGTTCAGGGTATCGAAAGTTTTAGTTTTTTGCGGAAAAGGAAATAACGGCGGCGATGGATTTGTTGTTGCACGTTTATTGCTGGAACAGGGAATGAATGTGACGGTTGTTCTCATAGAGGGTGATCAGGATTTGAGTGGAGATGCAGAAAAAAATTATCACCGATTGCAAGATTACAATATTGCAAGATTACAAATGATAGAGTTTCAAAAATTTCAGAAATTGAGGAATAAAAAATTTGATCTTATCGTGGATGCGATGCTGGGAACATCCTTCCGCGGTGACTTGAAAGGGAAGTATCTCAACATTGTTGATTGGTGCAATAAACAATCCTCACTAAAAATTGCCGTTGATATTCCTACTGGGTTGAATGGCGAAACGGGAGAAGTGCTTTCAAATGCTTTTAAAGCTGATGTGACGGTGACAATGTCAAATCCTAAGATTGGATTTTACAATGAGGAAGCGAAAGAATTTACCGGAAAAGTAATTGTTGCTGATATTGGGATACCCAAAAAAGCAATCACTCAAGTAATGTCATTGCGAGTAGTCCCGAAGAATTCGGGACGACGAAGCAATCTCCAAAATAACAGAGGTGGATTGATTCGTTCCGACGTGGCCGAAACTCGTATTGACATTATTTTGGTAGATGAAAATGATGTGAGGATTAGTTTCCCAAAACGCGCAAATAATAGTCACAAGCATTCTGTCGGGAACNNCGGGAAAATATTTGTCATTGCCGGTTCAAAAGGTATGATGGGAGCGGCGTTGTTGTGCAGTCAATCGGCAATGCGAAGCGGTGCCGGACAAGTGATTCTTGGAATTCCTGATTCCGATTATGGAATAATTGCACGACGAACAGTAGAAGTGATGCCGCTTGGTCTACCGGCAACAATTGATGGTACTCTTTCGTCTAAAGGAATTGATGAAATTGAAAAACGAATTGAATGGGCAAATGTTGTTCTTCTTGGATGCGGATTATCCGGTAATAGTGAAACTCAACAATTGATTCGTAAGATAATTCAAAAGACCGGAAAGCCAATGGTCATCGATGCTGATGGTTTGAATGCATTGAATGGAAATCTTGACATACTCAAGAACAAAAAATCAAAGAATGTTGTTTTAACTCCTCATCGAGGAGAATTTTCCAAGTTGATTGGAATTCCTTCAAAAGAAATTGAACGAGATAAATATTCCCTTGCTGCAAACTTTGCCAAAGAATATAATCTTATACTGGTGTTGAAAGGGGCTCCAACAATCACAGCGCTTCCTTCGGGGAAAATATTTGTTAATTCTACGGGTAATTCCGGAATGTCAACAGCGGGGAGCGGAGATGTCTTGGCGGGAATTATCGCATCATTGATCGGTCAGGGAAATTCCATTTCAGATGCGGCAGTGAACGGCGTATTTCTTCACGGAAAAGCAGGTGATATTACAGCAGACAAACTTGGTATGCATGGCATGATCGCCTGTGATATGATAAGAAATTTACCACATGCAATTATATCCATAATCGGAAAATGATCACTGAAAAAAAAATAATCGGTTTATTACAATTTCAATTACCGCTGATCGCTTGGTGTGTTTTTGTCTACACTGCATCATCAATACCATCACCGAATATTCCTGCATTAGGTACGTATACAGACAAAGTGATCCATTTTGGAGTTTATGGAATATTGTGCTGGCTTGCCCATATTGCATTTCATCATCAATCAAATATTTCATTAAAAAAATACAGTCTCCTGGCTGCAATGATTTTTACAATTGTATTTGGTTTGTCGGATGAATTCCATCAACTGTATACCCCAGGCAGAACTGCTGAACTATTGGATATTGCAGCGGATACATTAGGCGGTGCAGTATATTCTACAATCTATCTCCGATTTCGATTCTATAAAAATGGATAATCTTTTCAGCCGGTTTACTTCGCTCTCAACATTCCGATCGTTGCGGCAAACAAATTATCGGTTGTTCTTTTCCGGTCAAATTGTTTCGCTAGTTGGAACGTGGATGCAGACCATGGCGCAAGCATGGCTTGTATACGAATTGACGTATTCTTCAGTGTGGCTCGGTATCATTGGATTCTTGAATACGATCCCGATGCTGCTCTTCGCAATGTATGGCGGATCGATCGCCGATCGATTTTCAAAACATAAGATTATTTTGATCACTCAAAGTTTGTCACTCTTTCAAGCAATAATTCTTTCAGTACTTGTTTTATTGAATATGGCAACGGTTGAAATTGTTGCTCTCCTGGCATTTTCACTCGGAACAATTAACGCATTCGATATTCCGGCTCGTCAATCATTTATTTTTGAATTAGTCGGAAAGGAGAATCTTCCGAACGCGATTGCTCTGAACTCTGCGGCATTCAATGCAGCTCGAATTATCGGTCCGGCAATTGGCGGAGTATTGATCGCAGCCGTCGGAGTGGGATGGTGTTTTGTTATCAATGCATTTTCATTCCTTTCGGTAATCATCGTTTTGTTAAAATTAAAAATTGCGCCCAAAGTGATCGACCAGAAGGAAAAGTCTAGTTTCATTCAATCATTGAAGGAAAGTGTACGATATGTCAGATCGGACCTTTCATTGACTGCGTTATTGACGCTGGTTGGTGTTATCACAGTCTTTGGATGGTCCTATGCAGTTCTTTTGCCGATCTATGCAGATAAAGTTTTACAGATCGGTGCAGTTGGTCTCGGAAATCTTATGATGTCTTTTGGGATCGGTGCGTTCATCAGTGCGATCTTTGTTGCAAGCGCTGAAAGTAAAATCCGGCCGAGCAAATTCATCTACGGCGGAATATCATTATTCGTCATCGGAATTTCTCTATTTGCATTATCAACCAATGTTGCCGTATCATTGTATAGTCTGGTTGTTGTCGGGATGGGATTGATCATGTTTATTGCAACGGCGAATGCCTCCATTCAGCGAAGAGCTCCGGATGCATTGCGCGGAAGAATAATGGGATTATATCTATTGATCTTTCAAGGATTAGCACCATTTGGTCAATTAGGAATGGGTTGGCTTGCAAATAGTATTGGTGTTCGAGGAGCTGTACTCTGTGGGGCAACGATCTGCGGGATCACCGGAATTTCAATGCGAGTATTTATGAATTCACAACGGAACAAACAATAAGGGTTGAAAATATGGTACATCGATTTTTCTTTTTTGTCATTTCATCGGTCTATCTGTTCGCTCAAACATCCGGCGACCAGATAGCATTTCAGCAAGCGATGTCTGCTTCAACCGATTCAGCAAAGCTTGCGGCCTTCGATAAATTCATCATCGAAAATCCGGACAGCAAATTGATACCGAATGCATACGCCGCAAAATTTCAAGTGTATTCCAACTTAAAGAACGACAGTGCTGCTTTCGCTTCCATTCTAAAATATTTATCGTTGATCGACCAATCACAAGTTGTTCCGGCATTGAATGCTGTAGCCTACGAATTCGCACAACGAAAATTCTTTTTGGATTCTGCGGCATTGTTTATCGATCAAGCAATCGGTTTATACAAGAAGGATGAACCGGTATTAATGAATACAAAAGCATTTATATTCGACCTTGACGGCGTAATTGTGGACACCGCAAAATACCATTTTCTAGCTTGGAAAAAAATNNCTGCAACGGTTTACCGAGGCAGAGAAGCTTCAGCAGCAGGTGATGGCACTTCTGCCGCCTCAAGCTGAGTACGATTCACGATATGCACCATTTTCCATTCAACTTGGTTTCATCCAATTGGAATCGAATGACCCACTCTCAGGGATCAAGAGAATTATTCTTGGCAATATCGTTCTTCCAAAACAAAGTATCTCGGTCAACAATATTGATTCGTTGATTGAATTTAAAAAATTATCATCCTCGCCAGTGGAATTTTTCCGTGACAGCTTGTATGCATATGTCATAACTGAATTTATCAAACAATCTCCTGATACAACAATGGCAAAAAGTAATTTGGCAGTGAGTCTTTCGCGCAATAATATTCTCCGTGAACGTGCAATACGCTTTGCCAAAGAATCGTATGCATCTGCACAGCAAAGGACCGTTGAAGAACGCTCCGGTGCTGCCGGAGCACTCGGATTGACATATTACCATCTAAAACAATATGAAGAATCAGAACGATATCTATCGGAAGCTGCACGGTATGCCGGTCCGAACGAGTCGGAAATTTTCTTTTCGCTTGGTGATGTGAAAGAAAAATTAGGGAAGAAAAAAGAAGCATTCGAAGTCTATATATCAGGTATCGGTTCGTCACGTCCTACATCGGTCTATGATCGATTATTGGAATTGAAAAATGAATTGTACCCTGCGCTGACTTTGGATTCTATCATCGTCACACGGCAAGCTGCGGCACTGCAATTCACTCCGGATGAATTCCATCGGGAACGAGTTGAGTTGAAAAAGAATGAATATCAAAAGGTAGTATTGGCTGAATTGTTCACCGGTTCAGAATGCCGGCCATGTCAGGCTGCCGACATCGCATTTGATTATCTTATTGAACGATTTAAAACTTCATCACTTGCGATCCTGGAATACCACATTCACATTCCACAACCGGATCCGCTTTCGAATTTTGATGCGGAGAAGCGTGGAGAATATTACGGTGTGAACAGTACGCCGACTGCTATCATTGGCGGAAATACTGTGATAACTTCCGGTGGAAGCAAACTTGCTGCAAAAAGTAAATTTTTCCTGTATACTGACGTCATTGAACGTCAGTTACAATCCACATCTTCAGTTGCAATCTCCCTTTCAGCAGCGATCAAGAAGAACATTCTTACCATCAGGGCAAATGCAATTGCTCCATCTAAAAATAAGACTCTGAAACTCCGGATCGCTGTAGTAGAGGACGAAGTGTATTATAAGGGATCGAATGGAATTGAACGTCACAAATTTGTCGTGAGAAAAATGTTGAAATCGGTCGATGGTTTTTCATTTCCAAAAAATGGAAAATTACGAATCAATGAATCGCTGAACATTGCGAAGCTGACCGCTGATCTTGGCAAATATTATGAGCTGACAAATGCTCGTTTTGCACAACTTGGCTCCGGATTGAAGGCAAAAAAAAATGAGATCGATATAAAACGTCTTGCCGTGGTAGCATTTGTTCAGGACGATACAACGCGTGAAATAATCCAAGCAAGCGTCGTTAAGGTCGAATAGTAGATCAACAAGTAAATCCAATCATGGAACAAAAAAAAATACCTGAATTTGCTTCTGTTGAATATATCTTTGGTGCAATGTTCGTTGCACTTGGTATATATATTTATACCGGCTTTTTTTTCCCGGATGAATATACACTGTCATTTGGTATTTTTCCTTCAATCATTTTGTGGGTAATACGAATACTATTTCCGTTCATCATTGCAGGACTGATTGTTCTTTTCATTCGAGTGCGTTTAAAAAAAACAGATCATCGCGCTGTTATTATGTTCTTTATGGCAATGTTGTTTTCCACGATCATTGCTTACCAGTTTGCTGATAAATTATATCAGGATTGGTTTGATCGGAATCGGAATAAATATCATCCGTATTTGCAGCTTGTTCCTCAAGAATATCATCTACGCAGTGATTCTTCCTCGCAAGTGATCAGAATCTTTTGTCTTGGCGGTTCTACGACTGAATTGGCGGACAGCAAAGGAAAAGATTGGGAATCGCGAGTTGAGACAATCCTTAAAAATGAATATGGCATTACTAATGTTGAAGTGTATAATCTTGGCAGGGAGTGGTATACAACACTTCATACATTGATCAATTATGAGACAAACTTACGACAGCATAAACCATCCGTTATTCTTATCATGCAATCACTGAACGACCTTCTTCACAATGCAGATTTTTCAGTATTTAGTCACGATACGTTCAGGGAAGATTACGGACATTTTTATGGTCCGGTCAATAGAATTATACAGCATGGAAGTCTTTTGGACAAAATGAATAGTATTGTTGCTGGACTATGGTATGCTTATCCAAAGGAAGTGATTACCACTGATATATTTCCGGGAATTGTATCGTATGAACGAAATCTGAAAACGATCATCGAATTGGCAAAGAACGATAGTACGAAAATTATTTTGATGACAGAACCGTCATTATTTAAATCTGTTATGTCAACTGATGAGATTTCAGTCCTTGGTATGTTGAAGGTTGAAGCAATCAATGAACATAAGGTATGGAGCTTACAAACGGCTACGAATGGAATGCAGCAATATAATTCAATGATGAAAACGATCGCAAAGAATCATAATTTGCCACTGATCGATCTTGATTCTGTAGTTCCTAAATCATTAACGTATTTTCGAGATGATGTCCATTACACCGATACTACATTTTCACTGATTGCACCTTTTATTGCCCACGAATTGAATCGGTATATTGGAATACAAAAGACAATGAAGACCAAATAATATGACAATTCTAGGTATTTCTGCATTTTATCATGATGCCGCAGCATGCATCATCCGAGACGGCGAAATTATTGCTGCCGCTCAAGAAGAGCGTTTCTCCCGTAAAAAACATGACGAACGATTTCCGCACCATGCGATACAATTCTGTCTTCAACGATCAGAATGTTCAATCGATGAAATTGATGCCGTTGTATTCTATGATAAACCGTTCTTAAAATTCAATCGGCTGCTTGAAACATACATTTCTTATGCTCCGAAAGGATTTCGTTCGTTCATTATGGCGATGCCGGTTTGGTTAAAAGAAAAATTGTGGCTCTCTGATGTGATCGCCGATGAATTGAAATACAAAGGGAAAGTATTGTTTACAGAACATCATGAATCTCACGCCGCATCGGCATTTTTCCCGTCCCCGTTTGAGCGCGCCGCAATCGTTACAGTGGATGGTGTAGGCGAATATGCAACGACATCAATCGCTGTTGGTGAAAAGAATACGGTTCGTGTCATCGAAGAACAGCACTTTCCGCATTCGCTGGGATTATTGTATTCGGCATTCACATATTTTACCGGATTCAAAGTGAACTCCGGCGAATACAAAGTGATGGGGCTTGCACCCTACGGCGAACCGAAATATGTGAAAACGATCACCGATCATCTTGTTGACCTTCGTGATGACGGATCGTTCACGATGAATATGGACTATTTTAATTACGCTGTTGGATTGACGATGACAAATGATAAATTCGCAGCATTGTTTGATGGTCCCGCGCGAAAACCGGAATCACCATTGACACAGCGAGAGATGGATATTGCTGCATCACTTCAAAATGTAACTGAAGAGATATTGATACGGATCGTTCGCCATGCAAAAGCCATTACCGGAGAAAAAAACCTTTGTCTTGCCGGAGGCGTTGCATTGAACTGTGTCGCCAACGGGAAAATTCTGCGTGAAGGAATCTTCGATTCATTATGGATACAACCGGCTGCAGGAGATGCGGGAGGTGCCTTAGGTGCAGCAATGATCGGATATCATCATTATTTTAAAAGAGATCGTGTGGTTGTTTCTAAAGATTCTCAAAAAGGTTCTTATCTGGGCACATCGTATTCTGATGATGAGATTGCAACATTCCTTGCCAAAGAAAAAATTCCTCATATTCGATATGATGATACTCAATTACTATGTGATGATGTTGCAACAATGATCGCAAATGAGAATGTTGTTGGATGGTTTCAAGGAAGGATGGAGTTTGGTCCCCGTGCTCTCGGAAATCGATCGATTCTTGGTGATGCACGTTCTTCAGAAATGCAATAGAAAATGAATCTGAAAATAAAATATCGGGAAAGTTTTCGTCCATTTGCACCGGCGGTATTGGCGGAGCATGT